>NZ_JBQJIK010000012.1:0-116087 GCF_052078665.1 Inquilinus sp. CA228
GGTCCGGCGCCCCCAGAGTCGTCAATGATGGCATCATCGACGATCGCGTCGTCGATGATCGCGGCGGCGAAATCGCCGCCGGCGACCGCCGCCTCGGCCGCCGCCGCCGCCGCCACCGCCGTGGCGGCGAAATCGGCCGACGCCGCGAACTGCTCGCCCAACAGCGCGCGCAGCGCGCTGTTGCCGCAGGCGAGAAGAAGCCGTTTTCTGGCGTCGGGCGTGTCGGATGCGATGACCATGGCCGGGCAATCTAGCATGACCCGCGAAGATGGCGACCGAGAGGAGACGAAGCGGTGGAGGTGGTGGTCTCGGCGGAGGGACGGATCGACTGGGGCGCAGGCGGCCTGCGCCCTGGGCAAGGGCGGCGTGCGGCCGGACAAGCGCGAAGGCGACGGGGCGACGCCGGCCGGGCGGTTCCCGCTGCGCCGGGTCCTGTACCGGCCGGACCGCGGCCCCGCCCCCGCGACCGCCCTGCCCTGCGCCGCGATCGCGCCCGGGGACGGCTGGTGCGACGATCCCGCCGACCCGGCCTATAACCGCCCGGTCCGCCTGCCCCACCCGGCCGGGCACGAACGGATGTGGCGCGACGACGCCCTCTACGACCTGGTGATCGTGATCGGCCACAACGACGACCCGCCGGTCGCCGGCCTCGGCAGCGCCGTGTTCGTCCATCTGGTCCGGCCGGACGGAGGCCCGACCGAGGGCTGCGTCGCCCTCGCCCGGACCGATCTGCTCGAACTGCTGGCCGCGGCCGCGCCCGGCGACACGCTGATGATCAGGCAGCCGTAGGCTGGGGAGCGACCCGGGTGCCGAACAGCGCGGTGCCGACCCGGACATGGGTGGCGCCGTAGCGCACCGCGGTCTCGAAATCGTCGCTCATACCCATGCTCAGCACCGGCAGGCCGAGCCGTGCGGCCAGGTCGGCCAGCAGCGCGAAATGCAGCGCCGGCGGCTCCGCCACCGGCGGAATGCACATCAGGCCGCGAATCGAGAGGCCGCACTCCCCGGTGCACAGCCGGTAGAGATCCTCGGTCTCGCGCGGCATCACGCCGGCCTTCTGCGGCTCCTCGCCGGTGTTGACCTGGATCAGGCAGTCGAGCCTCCGGCCGGTCGCCGCCATCGCCTCGGCCAGGCTGCGCGCCAGCTTCGGGCGGTCGACCGACTCGATCACGTCGAACAGCCGCACCGCATCCTTGGCCTTGTTGGTCTGCAGCGGCCCGATCAGCCGCAGCTGCAGGTCCGGCCGGGCCGCGCGGCGCTCGGCCCAGCGGCCCTGCGCCTCCTGCACCCGGTTCTCGCCGAACACCCGCTGGCCGGCGGCGAGCGCGGCCTCGATGCGGTCCTCCGGCTGGACCTTGGAGACGGCGACGAGGGTGACCGCGGCGGGATCGCGGCCGGCGGTCCGGGCGGCGGCCTCGATCCGCGACCGGAGCGCGGCGATCGAGTCTGCGAGTGTGTTGGTCGTCATGCCGCCAGAATCCGGCACAACGAGGCGGCATTGCAACGCCCGCGGCAAGGGGCGCGGCGCGGCGTCGCCGATGGCGGCGTCGACCGGCGGCCGCGGCGGGCGGCGGAGTCCGCAGGTGTGATGGCCGTCATACTGCGACAATCCGGCACGCCGATGCGCAATTGCAACGCCCGCGGCCGGAGCGCGGCCTGGCGCCGCAGGGCCTTAACAGGCGCGGATCCCCGCCCCTTCGTCGCCGGACAACCCCCGGTTTGCCAGCGTTCCGGCCGATCGCAGACGCCCGCTCCGATTCCCGTCGGAACCGTTTCAGCCGCATGTTGCAATGGAACCACACGTCCGAGCTTTTGTGACTTCTGTGCAACTTGCGGATTGTCGGGTGGCATGGCTGCCCCGTATAACCTGCAGATCGACGCCATTCGCACCCTGGCTGTGGTGTCGTCTTCGAGGGGACATCTAAGGGACATCACGGCCGTTTCGGCCGCGTTAGGAGGTTAGGAATGAAGAAGATTCTGCTGGGTGGGACGGCGTTGGCCGCTGCCGCTCTGGTGGCGATGCCGGCGATGGCGGAAGACACCCCGGTGACGTCCGGTCTGAGCATGAAGATCAGTGGCTTCGTCGCCTGGGAAGCCGGCCTGATCATCGGCTCGGACGACGACGAACGCGACCGCGAATACGACTTCAACTCGAACGGCCGTCTGCAGTTCGACATCAAGAACGTCACGGATGGCGGCCTCGAATACGGCGCCCGCATCCGTATGAACAACGTCAACCGTCGCCAGGACGTCACGGTCGACCGCCAGTACATCTATTTGAAGGGCGAGTTCGGTATCATCACCCTGGGCGATTCGCCCCAGGTGGCCGGTGACTTCGGCTACTTCTTCGCGCCCGACGACATCCTGAACGCGCAGGGCGGCTACGGCGACAACCTGGACGGCAACTACCGCTACGGCGGCGGCGACTTCTTCTCGCTCGATCCGACCTACCATTCGGGCCTGGATAAGAGCACCAGCATCAAGTACTCGTCGCCGAGCTTCGGCGGCTTCATCTTCGCCGTCGGCTTCACCCCGGTGATCTCCACCGACAAGAACCTGAGCAACGGCACCCAGGGCCGCGCCGACCTGTTCGACGGCGGCCAGTTGTTCGAGAACGCCATCAGCGGCGGCGTCGGCTATGAGGGCGAGTTCGACGGCACCAGCGTCAAGGTCCGCGGCACCGCCAGCTATGCCAACGGCATCGACCAGCATTGGGACCTCGAGACCTACAGCGCCGGTGCCCAGGTCGGCTTCGGTCCGTTCGTCGCCAGCCTGGTCTGGGTCGGCACGCCGAGCGGCTTCGCCAACGGCACCACCGACAAGGGCGTGGACACGATCGGTGCCGGCTTCGGCTGGAGCCTGGGCGCGCTCAACCTCGGCCTCGGCTATGCCTACACCTGGGCCGAGAAGGGCAATGGCCTTGAGGGCTCCGACGACAAGGGCAATGATCTGAAGGACAACCACGTCGCGGTTGCGACCGTGAACTACAACCTGGCGCCGGGCCTGAACACCTACGCCGAGGTGGTTTACGAAATCCAGAACTTCCGTTTCACCAACAACAACAACGTCGAGACCTCCTGGGAGCAGGCTGTCTTCCAGACCGGCGTCTCGGTCGCGTTCTGATCGAACCGATAAAAAGCTAGCCTTCGAGAAGGGAGCGGCTATCATGCCGCTCCCTTTTTCTATCTGGCCCCGCCCATGCCGCCGAGAGTCCTGATCGCCCTGACGACGGTTGCCCTGTCGCTCGCCGCCTGCTCATCCGACGAGGGCATCAAGGTCGGACCCACCCCGGAATTGGGTCCATCCCGCGAGCGCACCCCGGCGGAGAACCAGAGCATCTTCGGATCGCGCGGCCTGACCTTCGGCGCCGGCGCCGACCAGAACAAGGATCTCGGCGAGGGCGCTGTCCTCGGCGTCAACGCCTATCTGTGGCGCGCCAGCCTCGACACCGTGTCCTTCATGCCGATCACCAGCGCCGACCCGTTCGGCGGCACCATCGTCACCGACTGGTACACCGACACGCGGGAGCCGAACGCCCGCTACAAGCTGAATGTCTACATCCTCGGCCGCGAGTTGCGCTCCGACGGCATCAAGGTCAGTGTGTTCCGCCAGGTCCAGGGCAGGGGCGGCTGGTCCGACTCGCCAGCGCCGGCCACCATGGGGACTGCGCTCGAGGACACCATCCTGACCAAGGCGCGGCAGCTGCGCATCACCGGGCTCGAGCAGTCGACCGCCCAGTGAGTTTCGCCGCAGGGCCGGGGATCTTCCGGGCGCCGCGGGATTGATCCCCGGCGCCCTTTCCTTGTAAATGCCTGGGACGGCTTCGCCCCCGTGGCGAAGCCGCAGAGATTCGTGTTTGCAGGACGCCCGCCCCCGGGCGCCCGGCCAGGCTTTCCCGCACAGAGCATCGAGATGTCCCGCTACAACCACCGAGAGACCGAAGCGCAGTGGCAGGCCGTGTGGCGGGAGCGCGGCACCTTCCGGCTCGAGACGCTCGGGGACCGGCCAAAATACTATGTGCTGGAGATGTTCCCCTATCCGTCGGGGCGCATCCATATGGGCCATGTCCGCAACTACACGCTGGGCGACGTGGTGGCGCGGCACCGCCGGGCGCTGGGCTTCGACGTGCTGCACCCGATGGGCTGGGACGCCTTCGGCCTGCCGGCGGAGAACGCGGCGATCGAGCGCGGCGCCCATCCGGCCGCCTGGACCTACGAGAACATCGCGGCGATGCGGGGCCAGCTGCAGTCGATGGGGCTGTCGCTGGACTGGGACCGCGAGATCGCGACCTGCCACCCGGACTATTACCGCCACGAACAGAAGATGTTCCTGGACTTCCTGGCGGTGGGCCTGGCCTACCGCAAGGAATCCTGGGTCAACTGGGACCCGGTCGAGAACACCGTCCTGGCCAATGAGCAGGTGATCGACGGCCGCGGCTGGCGCTCCGGCGCGCTGGTCGAGCGGCGCAAGTTGAACCAGTGGTTCCTGCGCATCACCGAATACGCCGACGACCTGCTGGCGGCGCTGCCGACGCTGGAGCGCTGGCCCGAGCGCGTGCGGCTGATGCAGGAGAACTGGATCGGCCGGTCGGTCGGCGCCCGGGTGACCTTCCCGCTGCAGGGACGTGAGGACGGGCTGGAGATCTTCACCACCCGGCCGGACACGCTGTTCGGCGCCAGCTTCTGCGCCGTCTCGCCCGACCATCCGCTGGCCGACGAGATCGGCCGCGCCGACCCGGCGGTGGCCGAGTTCGTCGCCGAATGCCGCCGCAGCGGCACCAGCGAGGCGGCGATCGAGACGCAGGAGAAGCGCGGCATCGACACCGGCCTGCGCGCCGTGCATCCGCTGGATCCGAACGTCACCGTCCCGGTCTATGTCGCCAATTTCGTGCTGATGGAATACGGCACCGGCGCCATCTTCGGCTGCCCGGCGCATGACCAGCGCGACTTCGACTTCGCCCGCGCCTACGGCCTGCCGATCATCCCGGTGCTGTGGCCGGCCGGCCAGGCGCGGCCCGACGGCGCCACCATGGCCGAGGCGATGGTCAATGCCGATGGCGCCTTCGCCTACGATCTGGGCCCGCTGACGCCCGATCGCCCGCTGTCGGTGGACGAGGCCAAGGACATCGCCATCGCCGCCCTGCAGCAGCGCAAGGCGGGCGAGGGGACGGTGCGCTATCGCCTGCGCGACTGGGGCGTGTCGCGCCAGCGCTACTGGGGCTGCCCGATCCCGATCATCCACTGCGAGCGCTGCGGCATCGTGCCGGTGCCGGAGGACCAGCTGCCGGTGACCCTGCCGGAGGACGTGACCTTCGACCAGCCGGGCAACCCGCTGGACCGCCACCCGACCTGGAAGCACGTCGCCTGCCCGAGCTGCGGCGGCGCGGCCCGGCGCGAGACCGACACCTTCGACACCTTCTTCGAATCCTCCTGGTACTTCGCGCGCTTCTGCTCGCCACGGGCCGAGGGCGCCTTCGATCGCGCCGCGGTCGACCGCTGGCTGCCGGTCGACCAGTATGTCGGCGGCATCGAGCACGCGGTGCTGCACCTGCTGTATTCGCGCTTCTTCGTCCGCGCCCTGAAGCGCTGCGGCTATCTGGGCATCGACGAGCCCTTCGCCGGGCTGTTCACCCAGGGCATGGTCACCCACCAGACCTATCGCGACGCCCACGGCGCCTGGCTGTACCCGACCGAGGTCAGCCGCGACGACCAGGGCGTGTGGACGACGCTGGCCGCCGGCGCGCCGGTCACTGCCGGCCGCATCGAGAAGATGTCGAAGTCCAAGCGCAACACGGTCGATCCGCAGGTGATCATCGAGACCTACGGCGCCGATGCGGCGCGGCTGTTCATCCTGTCGGACAGCCCGCCGGACCGCGACATGGAGTGGACCGAATCCGGTATCGAGGGCGCCTGGCGCTACCTGCAGCAGCTGTGGCGCCTGGTCACCGAGACCCCGGTGGCGCTGCCCGCGGCCGGGTCGCCGCCGCCGAACGGCTTCAGCCCTGCGGCCGAAGGGCTGCGCCGGGCGCTGCACAAGACCATCGCCGGCGTCGGCGAGGATCTGGAGCGGTTCCACTTCAACAAGGCCGTGGCCCGCATCCGCGAGCTGACCAACCTGGTCGCCAAGATTGACGGCGCGGGGCAGGGCGAGGCCTGGGCGCTGCGCGAGGCCTTCGACGGCGTCGTCCGGCTGATCGGCCCGATGGTGCCGCATGTCGGCGAGGCGCTGTGGCAGCATCTGGGCCATGACGGACTGCTGGCCGACGCGCCCTGGCCGAAGGCCGATCCGGCGCTGCTGGTCGACGACACCGCCAAGGTCGCGGTCCAGGTCAACGGCAAGCTGCGCGCCACCATCGTGCTGCCGCGCGACGTGGACGAGGCGACGGCGCGCGAGGCCGCGCTGGCCGACGCCAATGTCGCCCGGGCCCTGGAGGGCCGCACCGTCCGCAAGGTCATCGTCGTCCCGAACAGGATCGTCAATGTTGTCGGCTAAATCCTGGGTTCAACGCGCAGCGCCGCTGCTCCTGATCCTCGCGCTCGGGGCCTGCGGGCTCAGGCCGCTCTACGGCACCAACTCGGTCGGCGCGGCGATGTCCGACCGGCTGGGCCAGGTCAATGTCGGCATCATCGGCGACCGCTCGGGCCAGATCCTGCGGACCGAACTTATCCGCATGCTCAACCCGCAGGGCCGGCCGGCCCAGCCGGCCTACGACCTCGGGGTCACGCTCGCCGAATCGCAGCAGGACGTGAACCTGATCAGCGATCTGACCACGACCCGCCGGAACCTGACGATGACGGCCAGCTTCGTGCTGACCGACCGCAAGACCGGCCAGCCGGTCTTCTCCGACTCGGTCAATGAGATCACCAGCTATAACATCCTGGCCGACCAGTACACGACCCTGGTCGGCGAGCGCGATGCCCGCGAGCGGGCGCTGCGTTCGGTCGGCGAGGACATCCGCACCCGTCTCGCGCTCTATTTCGACCGCCACCCGTGAAGCTGCCGCCGGCCCGGATCGACAGCTTCGTCCGGCGGCCCGATCCCGGCATCCGCGCGGTGCTGCTGTACGGCCCGGATGCTGGCGCCGTGCGCGACCATGCCGACACGCTGGCCCGCGGCGTGATCGACCCGCCGACCGACCCGTTCCGCGTCGCCGAGCTGGCGGCCGCCGAGATCGGCCGCGACCCGTCCCGGCTGGTCGACGAGGTGTTCGCCCTGTCGCTGATCGGCGGCCGCCGCCTGGTGCGGGTGCGCGACGCCACCGATGTGGTTGCGCCGGCGCTGGAGGCGGCGCTGGCGGGCGGCGAGACCGATACGCTGATCGTGCTGGAGGCGGACGAGCTGACGCCGCGCTCGGCCCTGCGCAAGCTCGCGGAAGGGGCGGATGGCGCGGCTGCGATCGCCTGCTACATGCCGGATGAGGAGGCGATCGGCCGCTTCATCCATCGCCTGCTGGCCGAGGCCAGAGTCTCGGCCGATGGCGAGGCCGAGCATCTGCTGGCCGCGTCGCTGGTGGGCGACCGCCAGATCGCCCGGCGCGAGGTCGAGAAGCTGATCGCCTATGCCGGGGAGGGCGGCCGCGTCGATGTCGAGGCGGTGCGCGCCTGCATCGGCGACGCCACCGAGCGGTCGCTGGACGATTTGGCCATGGCGGTGGCCGATGGCGACCTGCCGGGCCTCGACCGCGCGCTCAACCGGCTGCTGTCGGAGGGGGGCGAGGCGGTCGGAACCTTACGCGCCGTGCAGCGCCATTTCCTGCGGCTGCACCAGCTGGCGGTGATGATCGACAGCGGCGACGCGCCGGACGCGGCCATGGCGGCGCTGCGGCCGCCGGTGTTCTTCAAGGCCAAGGCGGCGATCCGCGGCCAGGTCCGGCGCTGGAACCAGGGCCAGATCGGCGAGGCGCTGCGCCGCCTGATCGAGGCCGAGGCCGAATGCAAGCGCACCGGCCGCCCGCCCGAGACCGTCTGCGCCGCCACCCTGCTGCGGATCGCAAGAGCGGTGGCGCGGAAAAACTGAGTTATTTCATATAGTTATCTGAACACTGGTGATCCCCTTGCTGTCATTGCCGGGCTTGACCCGGCAATCCAGAAGGTGTCGACGCTCTCTGGATGCCCGGGTCAAGCCCGGCATGACAAAATGGGGGGACGGGTCCGCCGGCGCGAACCCGCCCCTACCTCGTCTCCTTCGTGCCCCGCAACCGCATCAGCACGGCGCCGAACTGGTCGAGGTTGCTGTACTGGATGTGGATCGTGCCGCTGGTGCTGTCGCGGGTGTCGATCTTCACCTTGAAGCCCAGCCGGGTCTCGATGTCCTGCTCCATCGCCACGATGTTCGGGTCGCGCGCCGTCGGCTTCGACGGGGCAGGGGGCTGCTCGCGGGCGTCGCGCGCCAGCTGCTCGGTCTGGCGGACGTTCAGCCCCTTGGCGATCACCGTCCGCGCCGCCGCCTCCGGGTCCGGGCAGCCCAGCAGGGCGCGGGCGTGGCCGGCCGTCAGCAGCCCTTCCTGCAGCTGCGCCAGCACCGTGTCCGGCAGGTCGAGCAGGCGCAGCGTGTTGGCGATGTGGCTGCGGCTCTTGCCCACCGCCTGGGCCACATCCTCCTGTGTCAGGCTGAAATCGGCGATCAGCCGCTGATAGCCCTCGGCCTCCTCCAGCGCCGTCAGGTCCTGGCGCTGGACGTTCTCGATGATCGCGATCTGCAGCGCGTCGCGGTCCGACATCGGCCGGACCACCACCGGCACCTCGTGCAGCTTGGCCTTCTGCGCCGCGCGCCAACGGCGTTCGCCGGCGATGATGTGGTAGCGGTCGGCCTTGCCCTCGACCGGGCGCACCAGGATCGGCTGCAGCACACCCTGGGCACGGATCGACTCGACCAGCCGGTCCATTTCCGCTTCGTCGAACTTCCGCCGCGGCTGGAACGGGCCCGGGCTCAGGAACTCGACCGGCAGGCTGCGCGGCGCCCGCGGCTCGCCGCCGGCGCTGGCGGCGGCGATGTCGGCCTCCTCGGCCTCGCCGAACAGGGCGTCGAGGCCGCGGCCCAGGCTGGGGCGGCGGCGATGGCTGCTCTCGGCCGCGCTCATGCAGCGCTCCTCTGCTCTTCGCGCTTCAGCATCTCGGAGGCGAGATGAACATAGGCCTGGGCGCCGGAGGAGGCGAGGTCGTAGACCAGAACCGGCTTGCCATGCGACGGCGCCTCGGAGACACGGACGTTCCGCGGGATCACCGTCTCATACACCTTGGCCCCGAGATGCTGGCGCACATCGCGCGCCACCATGTCGGAGAGGTTGTTCCGCCGGTCATACATGGTCAGCACGATTCCCTGCATCTCGAGCGCCGGGTTGAAGGCCTTGCGGACGCGCTCGATCGTCCGCATCAGGTGGCTGAGGCCCTCCAGCGCATAGAACTCGCATTGCAGCGGCACCAGCACGGCATCGGCCGCGGTCAGCGCGTTGAGGGTGAGGAGGCCGAGCGAGGGCGGGCAGTCGATCAACACATAGTCGTAGCCGTCGGCATGGGGCCTGAGCGCGCTGCGCAGCCGGTATTCGCGCCGCACCGCCTCGACCAGCTGCACCTCGGCGCCGGCCAGGTCGACCGAGGCCGGGATCAGGTCCAGCCCCGGCACCTCGGTCGTGACCGCCGAATCGGCGACGCTGGTTGTGCCGAACAGCAGGTCGTAGGAGCCGACGCCGCGCTTGGCCCGTGGCAGGCCCAAGCCGGTGGAGGCGTTGCCCTGCGGGTCGAGGTCGATCACCAGCACGCGCTTGCGCACGGCGGCAAGGGCTGTCGCCAGGTTGATCGCCGTGGTGGTCTTGCCGACGCCGCCCTTCTGGTTGGCAACGGCGATGGTGCGGGTGAGGCGGGGCGTGTCGGCCACCGGGCTCATGGTTGTCATGTGGGCGTCGTCAGCCACGGGCGAACCCCTCGATGCGGATGAGCACGGCGTTGGGATCGGTCCGGCTCGGATGGAGGTCTATGGTCATCTTCGGCGATGCGGCCAGGGTGGTCAAATCAACCGTGGTCAATTCGGCCTCGGCTCCGCGGCCCTTGGGAAAGAGCGCGACAGTGTGCGGGCCGGCGAATCGGGCGGCGTAGCCGAGCAGGACAGGCAGGGCGGCCAGGGCGCGGGCGGTCACCACATCGGCGGGGAAGGGCGGCACCAGCTCGATCCTCCTGGCATGGACCGTCACCGGCGCCCGTGTTTCACGTGAAACAGCGCGCAGAAACTCGGCCTTGCGCTGGTCGCTCTCGATCAGATGGGTCTCCAGCCCGGTCGCCAGCGCCAGCACCAGCCCGGGGAAGCCGGCGCCGCTGCCGAGATCGACCAGCGTCCTGGCGCCTGCCGGGATCAGCGGCACCAGCTGCAGCGAATCCTCGAAATGCCGCCGCCGCAGCTCCGGCAGGGTCGAGGACGCGACCAGGTTGATCGCGCCCTGCCACTTCCGCAGCAGCACCTCGTAGCGGTCGAGCTTGTCGGCGAGATCCGCCGGCGGCGGGAAGGCCGCCTCAGGCAATCGCACGCCGGTCCTCCCCCTCGCGCCGGACATGCTTCAGCAGGGCCACCAGCGCCGCCGGGGTCACGCCCGGCAGCCGGGCCGCAGCGCCCAGGGTCGGCGGCCGTGACCGCTTCAGGATCTGGCGGGTCTCGTTCGACAGGCTGCCGATCGCGTCGAAGTCCAGCTCTGCCGGCAAAGCCAGCCCCTCGTCGCGGCGGAAAGCGCGGATGTCGGCCTCCTGCCGGTCGAGATAGCCGGCGTATTTTGCCTCGGTCTCGATCTGCTCCGCCACCGCCTCGGGCCACGCCGCCAGCTCCGGCCAGATGCAAGCGAGGGCGGCCAGGTCGATTCCGGGATAGCGCAGCAGGTCCATGCCGTCGCGCCGCACGCCGTCCTGGTTCACCGTCAGGCCATGCCGCCGTGCCTCGGTCGGGGTCAGCGACAGCGCCCGGATCCGCTGCCGCGCCGCCTCTAGCGCCGCCGACTTGCGGGCGAACAGATCTTGCCGATCCGCCCCGACGCAGCCGGCGGCGATGCCGCGGGCGGTCAGGCGCTGGTCGGCGTTGTCGGCGCGCAGCACCAGCCGGTATTCGGCGCGCGAGGTGAACATGCGATAGGGCTCGGGCGCGCCGCGGGTGACCAGGTCGTCGATCATCACGCCGGTATAGGCCTCGGCCCGGTCGAGCAGCAGCGGGTCGTTGCCGGCCACGGCACGGGCGGCGTTCAGCCCGGCCATCAGCCCCTGGGCCGCCGCCTCCTCATAGCCGGTGGTGCCGTTGATCTGCCCGGCCAGGAACAGCCGCGGCACCGCCCGCAGCATCAGCGACCGGTCGAGCTGCCGCGGATCCACGAAGTCGTATTCGATGGCATAGCCGGGGCGCAGGATCACCGCCTTCTCCAGCCCCGGGATGCCGAGCACCAGCCCCTCCTGCACGTCGCGGGGCAGGGAGGTGGAGATGCCGTTCGGGTACACCGTCGGGTCGTCCAGCCCCTCCGGCTCCAGGAAGATCTGGTGCCGCTCCTTGTCGGCGAAGCGCACCACCTTGTCCTCGATCGACGGGCAGTAACGCGGGCCGACGCTGTCGATCTGGCCGGAATACATCGGCGCCCGGTGCAGGTTGGCGCGGATCAGCGCATGCGCCGCCGGCGTGGTGTAGGTGATGAAGCAGGAGACCTGCGGCACCGTGATCCGGTCGGTGAGGTCGGAGAAGGGCACCGGCGGGTCGTCGCCCTTCTGCTCCTCCAGCGCGGCCCAGTCGATGGTGCGGCCGTCGAGCCGCGGCGGCGTGCCGGTCTTCAGCCGGCCGAGGGTGAGGCCGAGCCGGTGCAGCGTCGCCGCCAAGCCGATCGACGGCGCGTCGCCGACCCTTCCGGCCGGGCGCTGCTCCTCGCCGATATGGATCAGCCCGTTGAGGAAGGTGCCGGTGGTCAGCACCACCGCCCCGGCACCGAGGGTTCGCCCGTCGGCCAGCACCACGCCGGAGACGCCGCCGGCCGCATCGAAGACCAGGTCCTCGACCGAGCCGGCGACCAAGTCGAGATCCGACTGCTCGGCCAGCACCGCCTGCATCGCCTGGCGGTACAGCTTGCGGTCAGCCTGGGCGCGCGGCCCGCGCACCGCCGGACCCTTGCTGCGGTTGAGGATGCGGAACTGGATGCCGGCGCGGTCGATCACCCGGCCCATGACGCCGTCCAGCGCATCGATCTCGCGCACCAGATGGCCCTTGCCCAGGCCGCCGATGGCCGGGTTGCAGGACATCTCGCCGATCGAATCGAGCCGCTGGGTGACCAGCGCCGTGCGCGCGCCGAACCGCGCAGCGGCCGCCGCCGCCTCGCATCCGGCATGGCCGCCGCCGACCACGATGACATCATACTGTTCCATGGCGGCGGACTTTACGGAGGCGCCGCCGCAGGGTCAAATGTGCCGGCCTGTTTCACGTGAAACACGCGTCAGCCAAGACCTCAGGCTTGAAGGTAAGGCGATTTGACATTACCTCTCAACAAGGCTGCTCCGGGAGGTCCTCCATGACGACATTAACGATCACCGCGAAAGGACAGGTCACGTTCCGGAAGGACCTGCTGCAGCATCTCGGCGTGGAGCCCGGCCAGAAGATCGAGGTCGACAAGCTGCCCGATGGGCGGATCGAGGTGAAAGCGGCACGGACCACAGGAAGCATCGACGACTTCATCGGGCTTCTCGCCGGCAAGACCAAGAAGGTCGCGACCATCGAGGAGATCGACCGGGCCGCCGCTGCCGGCTGGGCCGGCGAGGAATGAAGATCACAGCCGACACCAATGTCCTCATTCGCAGCGTCGTTGGCGATGACGTGGGGCAAGCCCGCGCCGCGGCAAAGATTCTGAAGGAGGCCGAACTGATCGCGGTTGCGCTGCCCAGCCTGTGCGAGTTCGTTTGGGTTCTCCGGAAGGTCTACGGCTTCGACCGGTCCAACATCGCCACTGCCCTGCGGGCCCTGATCGGCAGCAGGACTCTGGTCGTCAATCGACCGGCCGCCGAGGCCGGCTTAGCCGCGCTCGAGGCGGGCGGCGACTTCGCCGACGGCGTGATCGCCTACGAAGGAAGCTGGCTCGGCGGAGAAACCTTCATGTCCTTCGACAGGAAGGCCATCGCCGTTCTTACCAAACAGGGGCTGTCTGCCACACTGCTCTCCTGATCCTCCCGGGCAACGCCTCGTTGCGATGTTTCACGTGAAACACTGTTGCCAAGAAGGGACGTCGCCTGTGCTCTCCATCGTCTCCACCCTGGCTGGCGCTGCCACCGTGCTGGCGACCGCCCTGACCATCCCGCTGGCCCTGCCCCAGCCGGCCGTCCCGCCGGTCGCCGCGGCGACTGAATTCCGGCTGGCCGAAACGGAGCCCGGGCCGGGCCTGACCCCGATCGAGAAGGATGGCCAGACCCTCTATCTCCGGCCGGAGGTCATCATCTCGACGCCCGACATTGCCTCCGCCGAACAGAGCTTCGACCCGCTCTGGGGGCAGCCCGTCGTTTCGCTGGAGTTGAACAGCGCCGGCCGCGACCGCCTCGCCGCGTTCACCGGCGCTCATGTCGGCAAGATGCTCGCCATCACGGTCGACGGCGCCCTGCTGACGGCACCGGTCATCCAGAGCGTGATCCCCGATGGCCGGTTGCAGATCAGCGGCGTGCAGAGCCTGGCCGAGGCCATGGAGCTCGCCGGCAAGCTTGGCCACCCGCCGACACCGTCCAGCCGCTCGCTGGCCGATTCGCTCAGAAGCCGCTTCGAGCACCTCTGAGCCCAACGTTCCACGTGAAACATCTCACTTGCCGATGCAGAAACTGCCGAACAGCAGGTCGAGCATGTCCTCGACATCGACCCGGCCGGTGATGCGGCCGATCGCGCGCAGGGCCAGGCGCAGATCCTCCGCCGCCAGCTCGGGCAGCGGTGCCGACGGGACCCGGGCCAGGGCGTCGAGCGCATCCTCCAGCGCGGCGCGATGACGGGCGCGGGTGAGGGCGGGGGAACCGTCGCCGGTCAGCCGCCGCTCCACCGCCTCGGCCAGGACATCGAGCAGCCGGTCGAGTCCGGCGCCGGTGCGGACGGAGAGGGCGATCTCGTCCTCCGCCCGCGGCGCATCCGGAGCCCGGTCGATCTTGTTGACCACGCGGATGGTATCCGGCCCGGGACCAAGGGCCGGGTCGGGGGAGACCGGCTCGCCAGCGTCGCGGATCACCAAGCGCAGATCGGCCTCGGCGGCGCGGCGATGGGAGCGGCGGATGCCCTCGGCCTCGATCTCGTCGGCGGTGTCGCGCAGCCCGGCGGTGTCGGCCAGCACCACGGGAAAGCCGCGCAGGTCGAGCGCGACCTCGACCACGTCCCGGGTGGTGCCCGGCCGGTCCGAGACGATGGCGGCGTCGCGCCGGGCCAGCGCGTTCAGCAGGCTGGACTTGCCGGCATTGACCGGGCCGAGGATGGCGATGTGCACGCCCTCGCGCAGCCGCTCGCCGCGGCCGGCATCGTCGAGATGGACAGCGATCGCGGCCGAGACCTCGGCCACGATCCGCTCCGTCTCCGCCGCCAAGTCCGGCGGCAGGCCCTCATCGGGGAAGTCGAGCGCCGCCTCGGTCATCGCCAGCGCCCGCATCAGCGCGGAGCGCCAGCCTTCATAGAGCTGGCCCAGAGCGCCGCCCAATTGGCGCAGCGCCTGCAGCCGCTGGGCCCGGGTCTCGGCATCGACCAGGTCGGCGACCGCCTCGGCCTCGGTCAGGTCGAGCTTGCCGGCCAGGAAGGCGCGCTTGGTGAACTCGCCGGGCTCGGCCGGGCGCAGCCCCCCGATCCAGGACAGCGCCTCGACCACGCCGCGGGTCACCGCCCGGCCGCCATGGAGATGCAGCTCGACGACGTCCTCGCCGGTGTAGCTGGCCGGTCCTGGGAACCAGAGGGCGAGGCCGCGGTCCAACGCCGCGCCGTCGGCCGGGTCGCGCAGCTCGGCCAGGGTTGCCAGGCGAGGGGCGGGAAGGGGGCGGCCGGTCAGCGCCTGCAGCGCCGGCCCGGCGTCGGGGCCGGAGATCCGCAGCACCGCCACCCCGCCACGCCCGGCGGGGGTCGCCGGGGCGAAGATGGTGTCGCGGGTGGTCATCGGGCGGCAATCCGGGAGGCGGGTGTTTCACGTGAAACACGCACGCTCAGGACTTGCCTCCCTTGCCGCCGGTCATGCCCTGCCAGAAGGCGCGCTGCAGCGTCTCGAAGCCTTCGATGCTCGCCGGCAGCCAGGTCTTAAACAGCGCCTCCGGCTCCATCGCCGCCAGGTTGGCGCGCATCCGGTCCTCCAGGTCCTTCATCAGGGCCTGTTGCATCGGGCCGACATCCGGCAGGCCGAAAAAGGCCCGCGCCTCCTGCGGCGTACAATCGATATCGATCGAAACCTTCATCGGGATCCTCCGGCGGCGTTATCGTGTCGAGAAGAGTATAGCCGCTGGCCGCGCTGCCAACACAAACCGGGATATCGAGATGCCGAACCGCCTCGCCGAGGAGACGAGCCCCTATCTGCTGCAGCACGCCGACAACCCGGTGGACTGGCAGCCCTGGGGTCCCGAGGCCTTTGCCCGCGCCCGGGCCGAGAACAAGCCGGTGCTGCTGTCTGTCGGCTACGCCGCCTGCCATTGGTGCCATGTCATGGCACATGAGAGCTTCGAGGATCCCGCCATCGCCGCGGTGATGAACCAGTTGTTCGTGTCGATCAAGGTCGACCGCGAGGAGCGGCCGGATGTCGACACCATCTACCAGTCGGCGCTGGCGATGCTGGGCCAGCAGGGCGGCTGGCCGCTGACCATGTTCCTGACCCCGGACGGCGCGCCGTTCTGGGGCGGCACCTATTTCCCGCCCACGAGCCGCTGGGGCCGGCCCGGCTTCACCGACGTGCTGCGCGGCTTGTCGGCCGCCTATGCCACCGAGCCGGAGAAGGTGACCAGCAATGTCGCCGCCCTGGCCGAGGCCCTGGCCAAGCAGTCCGAGAACCAGCCCGGCGCCGGGCTGAACCTGGAGGTGCTGGACCAGGTGGCGAAGCAGCTGGCCGGGCAGTTCGACCCGGTCTGGGGCGGGCTGCGCGGTGCCCCGAAATTCCCGCAGCCGGGACTCCTCGAGCTGCTGTGGCGCGGCTGGCGGCGGTCGCGGCAGCCGGCCTGGCGCGACGCCGTGCTGCGCACCCTGACGGCGATGAGCCAGGGCGGGATCTACGATCACCTCGGCGGCGGCTTCGCCCGCTACTCCACCGACGAGGAGTGGCTGGCGCCGCATTTCGAGAAGATGCTGTACGACAACGCCCAGCTGGTCGACCTGCTGACCCTGGCCTGGCAGGAGACGCGCGATCCCCTGTACGCGGCCCGGGTCGAGGAGACGGTCGCCTGGATCGAGCGCGAGATGATCGCCGAGGGCGGCGCCTTCGCCGCCACGCTGGACGCCGACAGCGAGGGCGAGGAGGGCCGCTTCTATGTCTGGAGCGAGGCCGAGATCGACGCCGTACTCGGAGAGCGTTCGGCTGCGTTCAAGCAGGCGTACGACGTCACGCCGGGCGGCAACTGGGAGGGCAAGACCATCCTCAACCGCCGCCACGACCCGGCGCTGCGCGACGCCGAGACCGAGGCAGCGCTGGCAGAAGACCGGGCCGTACTCCTCGACCGCCGAGGTGTACGCGTACGGCCGGGCTGGGACGACAAGGTGCTGGCCGACTGGAACGGGCTGATGATCGCGGCGCTGGCCCGTGCGGCCCAGGCCTTCGACCGGCCGGACTGGATTGCCCTGGCCGAGACCGCCTTCGCCGCCGTGGTCCGGCAACTCGGGCAGGGCGATCGCCTGGCCCATGCCTGGCGCCGCGGCAAGGCGACCGCGCCCGGGCTGCTGGAGGATTATGCCGACATGGCGGCGGCGGCGCTGGCGCTGCACGAGGCGACGGAGCAGGCCTCCTATCTCGACCATGCCCGGCGCTGGACCGCGGTGCTCGACGCCCATTTCTGGGATGGCGGCCGCGGCGGCTATTTCCTGACCGCGGATGACGGCGAGGCGCTGATCGTGCGCACCAAGAGCGCGAACGACGCCGCGGTCCCGTCCGGCAACGGCACCATGCTGGGGGTGCTGACACGGCTGCATCACCGGACCGGCGACCGGTTGTACGCCCTGCGCGCCGATTCCCTGATCGCGGCCTTCACCGGCGAGCTGCAGCGCAACTTCATCCCGCTCGCCACCTGGTTGAACCGGGCCGAGGACCGGATGGAGCCGCTGCAGATCGTGGTCATCGGGCGCAAGGACGATACTGCCACCCGGGCGCTGCTGCGGGCGGTGCATGGCCGGTCGCTGCCCGGCCGGATACTGCTGCGGCTCGACCCCGGCGCGGCCCTGCCGGACGACCACCCCGCCGCCGGCAAGGCGATGCTGGACGGCAAGCCGACCGCCTATCTCTGCCGCGGGCCGGTGTGCCAGGCGCCGGTCACCGAGCCGCAGGCGCTGCTGGAGTTGATCGGGCCATGACCACGCGAAGCGGGGCACCCGTCGACCGGGCCAGCGCCACCATCGACACCCCGGTCGGCGCGGTGCGGATCACCGTCGCCGGCGGCGTGGTGGCCGCCGTCGATCACTCCCAGGACGCGCCCGACGAGGCGCCGCCGGCGGACAAGCTGCTGCGCCAGGCGATCCGGCAGATCGAGGAGTATTTCGCCGGCAAGCGCCGCCGCTTCGACCTGCCGATGGCGCCGGCCGCCAGCCCGTTCCAGGCGCGGGTGCGGCAGGCGATCATCGACATCCCCTATGGCGAGGCCGCGTCCTATGGCGGCGTGGCGCATATCCTGAACAGCGGCCCGCGTGCCGTCGGCCAGGCCTGCGGCCGCAACGACCTGGTGCTGCTGGTGCCCTGCCACCGCGTCATCGGCGCCGGCGGCACCCTCGGCGGCTACGGCAGCGCCTCCGGCCTGGAGCGCAAGCGCCGGCTGCTGGCCTTCGAGGGATACCAGGGCAAATTCTCGGCGAATTGAATCGATCCTTGGCGGCGCTGGAGGCCCCTTCCAGCCTCCGTGACAAGCCCGCCGGGCTCCGGTTATCGTCCACCCGCTTGCTAAGATTGCTTCGTCCACCGCAACGCTCGAGGGAGAGCGACTCCATGGCGACAGTCACCATCACCGCTGCCGATGGCGGCCGCTTCAACGCGTATCTCGCGCGGCCGGCCTCGGGCTCCGGGCCGGGCATCCTCGTCATCCAGGAGATCTTCGGCGTCAACGCGGTGATGCGCCAGATCTGCGACGATCTCGCCGCCCAGGGCTATGTCGCCCTGTGCCCCGACCTGTTCTGGCGGCAGGAGCCGGGCGTCGACATCACCGACAAGTCGAAGGCGGAGTGGGACAAGGCCTTCGCCCTGATGGGCGGCTTCAACGAGACCGCCGGCATCGAGGACCTGATCGCCTCGCTGGCGGCGCTGCGCGACCTGCCGGAATGCACCGGCCGCGCCGGCGCGCTGGGCTATTGCCTGGGCGGCCGCCTGGCCTTCCTGATGGCCACCCGCTCCGACGCCGACTGCGCCGTCAGCTACTACGGCGTCGGCCTCGACAAGCTGCTGGGCGAGGCCAGCGCCATCACCCGGCCGCTGATGCTGCACATCGCCGAGAAGGACCGCTTCGTGCCGCCGGAGGCGCAAGACCAGATCCGCGCCCGCATGGCGTCGCTGCCGACGGTCACGGTGCATGCCTATCCCGGCCTCGACCACGCCTTCGCCCGCGTCGGCGGCGAGCATTACGACGCGGCCGGCGCCACCCTGGCGAATGACCGCACCGCCGCCTTCCTGAAAACCCATCTCGGCTGAAAGAACCCCATGGTCCACGCCATCCGCATCCATGAGACCGGCGGCCCCGAGGCGATGCGCTGGGAGCCGGTCGACGTGCCGGCGCCCGGCCCGGGCGAGATCCGGATCCGCCACACCGCGGTCGGGCTGAACTACATCGACACCTATATCCGCGCGGGCCTCTACAAGGCCCAGTTGCCGGTGGTGCTGGGCCAGGAGGCCGCCGGGGAGGTCGTCGCGGTCGGCCCGGACGTCACCGGCTTCAAGCCCGGCTACCGCGTCGGCTACGGCAACGGCCCGACCGGCAGCTATGCCGAGGAGCGGGTGATCCCGGCCGAGAAGGTGGTGAAGATCCCGGACGGCGTCACCGACCGCACCGCGGCGGCGATCCTGCTGAAGGGGCTGACCGCCTGGTACCTGCTGCGCCGGACCTTCCCCGTGCAACCGGGCCAGACCATCCTGTTCCACGCCGCCGCCGGCGGCGTCGGGCAGATCGCCTGCCAATGGGCCAAGCATCTCGGCGCCACCGTGATCGGCACCGCCGGCGGGCCGGAGAAGGTGGCGCTGGCCCGGGCCGCCGGCTGCGATCATGTGATCGACTATTCGACCGAGGATTTCGTCGCCCGCGTCCGCGCCATCACCGGCGGCAAGGGCGTGCCGGTGGTCTATGACGGCGTCGGCAAGACCACCTTCGAGGGCTCGCTCGACTGCCTGTCGCCGCGCGGCATGATGGTGTCCTTCGGCAACGCCTCCGGCCCGGTGGCGCCGATCAGCCCGCTGGTGCTGTCGCAGAAGGGGTCGCTGTACCTGACCCGGCCGACGCTGGGCAGCTATATCGCCACAAGGCCGGAATACGAGGCCGCGGCGGCGGAGCTGTTCGACGTGGTGGCCAAGGGCGCGGTGAAGATCTCGATCGCCCAGACCTACCCGCTGCGCGAAGCCACCCAGGCCCATCGCGACCTGGAAGCGCGGAAGACCACCGGCTCGACGGTGCTGCTGCCGTAGGGTCGGCTCCCACTCGTCTCAAGACCGTCATGGCGAGGCGCGCAGCGCCGTGGCCATCCAGTGGTTCGTGTCGCTGGATGGCCGCGCCCCTTCGGGGCTCGCCATGACGTGAGGGGTTGGACACCTCAGGGCGTCGGCGCGGCCGGGGCGGCGTAGGCGCGGAGGAAGGCGTCGACGCCGCTCTTCAGGCCGCGCTGGATCCGCTCCTCGCTCGGCAACTCGATGCCGAGCTCCATCCGCATTTTCATGTGGCCGAGGATCATGGCGCCGAACTGCTCGGCCGCCAGCTCCGGGTCCGGCACCGCCAGTACGCCGCGTGCGGTGGCGGCCGCGAAGAACGACGTCAGATGCGCCTTGCCCTGGCCCGGGCCGGCCTCGTACATCGCCCGGCCGAGCTCCGGGAAGCGCCCTGCCTCCGCCAGCACGTTGCGATACACCTTGATCACGTCGGGGTGCAGGATGAAGCGCAGCAGCGTGCCGCCGGCCTCCATCAGCGCGGCGCGCAGGTCGTCCGGCGGCGGCGACATCGCGGCCAGCCGCTCGAACGCCAGGCAGGCGCTGCCGACGATGGCGGCGAACAGCTCCTCCTTGCTGGTGAAATGGGCGTAGAGCGTGGCCTTGGACACGCCGGCCTCGCGCGCGATCGCATCCATGCTGGCCGCGCCGTAGCCCTGTTCCAGGAAGACACCGTATGCCGCCTTCAGGATCTGGTCCGGCTTCCGGCGGGCCGCGGCTGGCGGCGGAAGCATCTCGGTGAAAGGACAGGTCATCGGCCTACGGCTACGCGAAGATTGAGCTAAACTGAACCGTTCAGTTTCGTCTTGACAACAGATAAGCCAAATCGCACCTTCCGGCAACAAGACTGAACGGTTCAGTTCACCCTCCCCGGTTGCCCCCATGCGCAAGCCCATCATCGTCATCGCGGCCCTGGCCGTGATCGCTGCCGCCGGCACCTTCGGCTACCGCTGGTGGACCGTCGACCGCTTCTTCGAGACCACCGACAACGCCTATGTGCAGAGCGACACCAGCACGCTCAGCCCGCAGGTCGAGGGCGCGGTGGTCGCGGTGCTGGTCACCGACAACCAGATGGTCAAGGCCGGCGACCCGCTGGTCCGGATCGACGACCGCGACTACCGCGCCCAGCTGGCGCAGGCGAAGGCGGAGCTGTCGGCGCAGCAGGCGACGCTGGCGTCGATCGAGCAGCAGCTGGCGCTGCAGGATTCGATGATCGCCCAGGCCAAGGCCAGCGTCGACCAGGCGGCCGCAACCCTGGCCCAGACCGGCAACGACCTGGAGCGGGCGCGCCGCCTGTGGGACACGCGCAACGGCAGCCAGCAGGCCTTCGAGACCGCCGACACCGAGCACAAGCGCGCCGACGCCGCCCTGGCCAGCGCCCAGGCGGCGCTCGTCAACCAGCAGGGCCAGACTGCGATCCTGCAGGCCTCGCACCGCCAGGCCCAGGCCCAGATCGATCGGCTGACCGCGTCGGTCGACCTGGCCCAGATCAGCCTCGACCGCACCGTGATCCACGCCCCGGTCGACGGCGTCGTCGGCAACAAGGGGGTCGAGGTCGGGCAGTATGTGCGGCCCGGCACGCAGATCCTGTCCATCGTGCCGCTGCCCAAGGTCTATGTCGTCGCCAACTTCAAGGAGACGCAGCTGGCCGAGATGCGGGTCGGCCAGTCGGTGACGCTGTCGGTCGACGCCTTCCCGGGCAAGGCCCTGGTCGGCAAGGTCGAGAGCTTCGCCCCGGCCAGCGGCGCCCAGTTCAGCCTGCTGCCGCCGGAGAACGCGACCGGCAACTTCACCAAGATCGTGCAGCGCGTGCCGGTGCGGATCGCGGTGCCGGCCGACAACCAGTTGAGCGGCCTGCTGCGCCCGGGCCTGTCGGTCGGCGTCGCGGTCGACACGCGCGAGGAGGGCACCGGCCCGCTCCTGGCCAGCGGCATCTTCGGCGCCGCCATGGCGGCCGAGTTCCGGCGGTGAGCTCGACGACGGCCGACGCGCTGCCGGTCCCTGCCCCGGCGGCGCCGAAGCGTGCCGGCGCCAGCACCCGGGAGACGATCGGGTTCTTCACCATGGTCGTCGGCATGTTCATGGCGATCCTGGACATCCAGATCGTCTCGAGCTCGATCAGCGAGATCCAGGCCGGCCTCGCGGCCAGCCCGGACGAGATCAGCTGGGTGCAGACCGCCTATCTGATCGCCGAGGTGGTGATGATCCCGCTGTCCGGGTTCCTCTCCCGCCTGCTGTCGACCCGGATCCTCTACGTCATCTCCGCGGCCAGCTTCACCCTCGCCAGCCTGGCCTGCGCGGTAGCCTGGAACATCGAATCGATGATCGTGTTCCGGGCGCTGCAGGGCTTCCTCGGCGGGGCGATGATCCCGACCGTCTTTGCCGCCTCCTTCATCCTGTTCCCGCCCGAACGGCGGGCCGGCATCTCGGTGCTGATCGGCCTGGTGGCGACCATGGCGCCGACCATCGGGCCGACCCTCGGCGGCTACCTGACCCAGGCCTTCTCCTGGCACTGGCTGTTCCTGATCAACGTCGTGCCGGGCGTGCTGGTGACCACCGGCGTGTGGTTCCTGGTCAAGTTCGACAAGCCGAATCTCGAGTTGCTCAAGGGCTTCGACTTTGCCGGGCTGGCGCTGATGGCGCTGTTCCTGGGCAGCCTGGAATACGTGTTCGAGGAGGGGCCGCGCTGGGACTGGTTCGAGGACCGGTCGATCTTCACCTTCGCCGTGATCGGGACGCTGGCCGGAATCGGCTTCTTCGCCCGGGTGCTGAGCGCGCGGAACCCGATCGTCGACCTGCGTGCCTTCGCCGACCGCAACTTCTCGCTCGGCTGCCTGTACAGCCTGATCATCGGCGTCGGGCTCTACGGCGCCGTCTACATCGTGCCCCTGTTCCTGGCCCGGGTGCGCGGCCTGAACAGCCTGCAGATCGGCGAGATCATGTTCGTCACCGGCGTGTTCCAGTTCATCTCGGCGCCGCTCGCCGGCATGCTGTCGAAGAAGCTCGACCTGCGGCTGATGCTGGGGATCGGCCTCGTCGCCTTCGGCACCGGGGTCTACATGATGACCTGGATCACCGCCGACTGGAGCTTCTGGGAGCTGTTCTGGCCGCAGGCGATCCGCGGCATGTCGCTGATGCTGCTGTTCCTGCCGATCAACACCCTGGCGCTCGGCACCCTGCCGCCCGACAAGATCAAGAACGCGTCGGGCCTCTACAACCTGATGCGCAATCTCGGCGGCGCCTTCGGCCTGGCCGGCATCAACACGGTGATGATCGACCGGGCGGCGCTGCACGGCTCGCACATCGCCGAGCACGTCACCCTGACCAACCCGCAGGTGCAGGCGACGGTCGACAATTTCACCCAGATGTTCACCGCGGCCGGCCTCGGCAACCCGGACCTCGCCGCGGTGAAGATGCTGGACAACATGGTGCTGAAGCAGGCGCAGGTGCTGACCTTCGCCGACTGCTTCCTGCTGATGGCCCTGCTGTTCTATGCCGGGCTGCTGCTGATGCCGCTCTTGCGCGCGCCGAAGCCCGCGCCCGGTGGCGGTGGCGGGCACTGAGGCCGAGCGTCAGATCGGCGGCAGCGTCGCCCCGTCCCGGGCGTAGACCTGCGCGATCCGGCAGTTGCCCCGGTCGTACTGCACCACGATCGCGCCGGGCTGGCCCGGCTGCCGGATCCAGGCCTGGCGCTGGCTCAGGTTGTAGTCGTCCGGTCTGCGGGGCGGCACCGGCGCCAGGTCGATGCGGGAGATGCCGCCGGCCGTGAAATGATAGGGCGCCAGCGCACTGGCGACGCGGGCGGAGCAGTCGTAGTCCTCATCCCCCATCAGACTGCGGACCCTTTCGGCCAGTGCCGGATCGGGCGTCGCCGAGGGCGGGACCAGACCGGCGCAGCCCGACAGCGCCAGGACGAGGGCGAGGCTGGAACGAAGCTTGGCCATGCCGATCCCCATAGCTGGTTTCGCCAGCGAAATGGTGTTGCCGGCGTGTCCGGTCAACCGGGGCGCAGCGCAGCGCCGGCCTGAAAACAGAAAGGGCCGCCGATCCTGCGACCGGCGGCCCTTCCGTCGTCCCTTGCGGGACGTTACTGGTTCATGCTCTCGAAGAAATCCGCGTTGGACTTGCTGTGCTTCAGCTTGTCCATCAGGAACTCCATCGCATCCGTCGGGCCCATCGGCATCAGGATGCGACGCAGCACCCACATCTTCGACATGGTGCCCTTGTCGACCAGCAGCTCTTCCTTGCGGGTGCCGGACTTGCCGATGTCGATCGCCGGGAAGGTGCGGCGGTCGGACAGCTTGCGGTCGAGGATGATCTCGGAGTTGCCGGTGCCCTTGAACTCTTCGAAGATCACCTCGTCCATCCGGCTGCCGGTGTCGATCAGCGCGGTGGCGATGATGGTCAGGCTGCCGCCTTCCTCGATGTTGCGGGCGGCGCCGAAAAAGCGCTTCGGCCGCTGCAGGGCGTTGGCGTCGACACCGCCGGTCAGCACCTTGCCGGAGGACGGCACCACGGTGTTGTAGGCGCGGGCTAGGCGGGTGATCGAGTCGAGCAGGATGACGACATCCTTCTTGTGCTCGACCAGGCGCTTGGCCTTCTCGATCACCATCTCGGCCACCTGGACGTGGCGCGTCGCCGGCTCGTCGAAGGTCGAGGAGATGACCTCACCCTTCACCGACCGGTCCATATCGGTCACTTCCTCCGGGCGCTCATCGATCAGCAGCACGATCAGGAAGGCGTCCGGGTGGTTCTCGGCGATCGAGTTGGCGATGTTCTGCAGCATCACCGTCTTGCCGGTGCGCGGCGGCGCCACGATCAGGGCACGCTGGCCCTTGCCGAGGGGCGAGACCAGATCGATGATCCGGCCGGTCACGTTCTTCTTGGTCGGGTCGATCAGCTCCATCCGCAGCGCGTCGTCGGGATAGAGCGGGGTCAGGTTGTCGAAGGTGACCCGGTGCCGGACGTTGTCCGGCTCCTCGAAATTGATCTTGTTGACCTTGGTGAGCGCGAAATAGTGCTCGTTTTCCTTCGGGGCGCGGATCTCGCCCTCGATGGTGTCGCCGGTGCGCACCCCGAAGCGGCGGATCTGCTGCGGCGACACATAGATGTCGTCCGGGCCGGGAAGGTAATTCGATTCCGGGGAGCGCAGGAAGCCGAAGCCGTCGGGCAGGGCTTCGAGCACACCCGATCCAAAAATAGCGACGTCGTTATCGGCGAGCTGCTTGAGGATGGCGAACATCATGTCCTGCTTGCGCAGCATGCTCGCGTTTTCGACCTCAAGCTCTTCGGCATAGGCGAGAAGCTCGCTGGGAGACTTCTCTTTCAGTTCTTGCAGATGCATGGGGACCCTGATGGGCGTGGACAGATCGCCGGCGGCGCGGCGTCTTTGGATTGATGTCTCGCTGGAAGCCTCGGTCCGCGGCACGAAGGGCTCGACCGCGCCGGTGCCTCTGATGAGCGCCGGAAGACCGCTGAGAACAGCAGATGGTTATCGAATGACTTGCCGCAAGTCAATCGTGCTGCCGCATCCGGCGGCATATTGCGCCGCCACGGCAGAAGCGGGAGGATCTAGCAGGGGACGGAACATAGTCGATTCATTTTCAGGAGGGGGATCTTTGATGAGGAACACCGTCGTTCTGGCGGTCGCGGCGGCCTTTGGTCTGGCCGGCTGCAGCGCCACGCCGCGCCAGGCGCCGACTGCGTCGGCAAGTCCGGCGGCCCTGGACCGGTCCGCGTCACTCCCGGTGGCCAGCTTCACTCCGGCCCAGTGCTACGTGCCGCGTCCAAGGGGCGGTGACTATCGCTATTCCGGTGGACCGGGCGACCGCCCGGAGACCGCGATCGTCATCGAAGGGGTCCAGAACAGCCTTGCCGGCGTCGATGCCGAATACGCCTATGTCGGCCAGCATCTGCGCGGATGGAAAGTCTGCGGCCAGGCGCTTTTGAACCCGGGCAACCGGATCTACGACCAACTCCTGCTGCAGGACCCGTCCGGGACGCCCCGGTCGATCCTTTTCGACATCACCGAGTGGTTCGGCAAGGGGTTCGGCCTGCCCTGATCGGTCCCGCCGCTCAGAACGGCCGGACGATCACCATGACCAGGATGATCAGCAGCAGCAGCGCCGGCACTTCGTTGACGATGCGGTAGAAGCGCTCGCTGTGGGGATTGTGGCCTTCGGCGAAACCGCGGCGCCAGCGGATGCACATGTGGTGCAGCACGGTCAGGATGACAACCCCCGTCAGCTTCACATGCAGCCAGCCCTCGGCGAAGAACGCCCAATCGGTCAGCCACAGCATGGTGATGCCGAACACCCAGGTCAGCACCGCCGAGGGCAGCATGATGCCGCGCATCAGCCGCCGCTCCATCACCCCGAAGCGCTCGTATTCCGGCGTCCCCGGCGTGGTCTGCGAATGGTAGACGAACAGCCGCGGCAGGTAGAGCAGCCCCGCCATCCAGGAGATCACGAAGAAGACGTGGAGCGCCTTGATCCAGGGATAGACGTCTGCCATTCGGTCCTCGCTCAAGCCGCTTTGCTGGGACACCCCGAGAACGCCGCCGGGCAGATCCGACCGCCATCCCCGGCCTCACAGGCCGAACCGCGGCGATGGCCGTTCCGCACCAGATCGGCCAGGCCGGCGATGAAACCCTCGTCCGCGCCGACGGTCGCCACCCGCAGGTAGCACGGCGAGCCCGATTCGTCAGCCAGCTTGCGGTATTCGATGTCGAGCTCGACCAGCGTCTCGGAATGCTCGGAGACGAAGGCGATCGGCACCACCACGATCGGCCGCTTCGCGTGGGCGGCCTCGTGGATCACCGCCTCGGTCGACGGCTCGATCCATTTCAGCCGGCCGACCCGGCTCTGATAGGTCGAGACCCAGTCGAGATCCGGGATGCCTGAGGCCTCGGCCAGGGCCGCGGCGGTGCGCTCGCACTGCCACCGATAGGGGTCGCCGGCCTTGACGATCTTCTCCGGCAGGCCGTGCGCCGAGAACAGCACCCGCGGCCGGCCATAGCGCGCCGCCTCCTCATGCGCCGCGCGCAGCCCCGCGGCCATCGTGGCGATGAAGCGGTCCTCGGTCGGATAGCAGCACACGGCCCGCGTCGGCACGTCCAGCCGGGCGATCCGGCAGGCGTCCCGCCACACCCGCAGCGACGACGCGGTCGTGGTCGTGGAGAATTGCGGGTACAGCGGCAGCAGGATCACCTCGTCCGGCGAAAAATCCTTCACCAGCATCGCCGTCTCCTGGCTCATCGGGTGCCAGTAGCGCATGGCGATGAAGGTCTTCACCTCACCGAGATCCGCGAGTGCCGCCTCCAGCGCCCGGGCCTGAGCCTCGGTGTTGGGCAGGAGGGGGGAACCGCCACCGATCTCGGCATAGATGTCCTTGGCCAGGCGGGTCCGCTTCCTGGCGATCGCCCAGGCCAGGATCACCCGCGCCGGGTTCGGGACGCGGATGATCGCCGGGTCGGCGAACAGGTTGAACAGGAAGGGCCGGATCGCGTCCGGATTGTCGGGGCCGCCCAGGTTGAACAGGACGACGGCGATCCGGCGGCTCATCCGCGGTCCCCGCGCAGGTGCCGGACCAGGGCGGCGACATGCTCCGGCGGCGTCTTCTGCAGCACACCATGGCCGAGGTTGAACACGAAGGGACCGCCGCCCAGCGCCGCCGTGATCGCGTCGGCAGCCCGCAGCATCGGTTCGCCGCCGGTCAGCAGCAGGACCGGGTCGAGATTGCCCTGCACCGCGGCCTTGGGCTGCAGCGTCCGGGCGGCCCAGCCCGGCGGCACCGTGGTGTCCAGCCCGACCGCATCCACCCCGGTGCCGGCGAGGTAGCGCTCATACAGCAGCCCGGCGCCGCGCGGGAAGCCGATGATCGGCACCCCGGGCGCCCCGGCCCGCACCGCCGCGACGATGCGCCGGGTCGGTGCGATCACCCAGCGCTCGAACTCCGCCTCCGGCAGCACCCCGGCCCAGCTGTCGAACAGCTGCACCGCCTCGGCCCCCGCCTGGATCTGGCGCAGCAGATAGGCGGCGGTGGCCTCGACCAGCAGGTCGACCAGCCGGCCGAAGGTCTCGGGCTCGCCATAGGCCAGGCGCTTGACCACGCCGTATTCCTTGCTGCCGCCACCCTCGACCATGTAGGTCGCGACGGTCCAGGGGGCGCCCGCGAAGCCGATCAGGGCGGTCTCGGGCGGCAGGGCAGCCGCCACCCGCCCGACGGTCTCGTAGACCGGCCCCAGCACCTCGTGCAGCCGGCCGGCGGACAGGCGGGCGATGCCGGCCGCGTCGGTCACCGGCTCCAGCTTCGGGCCTTCGCCTTCGACATAGTCCAGCGCCTGGCCCAGCGCGTGCGGCACCACCAGGATGTCCGAGAACAGGATCGCGGCGTCCAGCCCGTAGCGCCGGATCGGCTGCAGGGTCACCTCGGCGGCCAGCTCCGGGTTGTAGCAGAGGTCGAGAAAGCTGCCGGCCCGGGCCCGGAGCGCGCGGTATTCCGGCAGATAGCGCCCGGCCTGGCGCATCAGCCAGACCGGCGGCCGGGCCAGGGTCTCGCCGGCCAGCGCGCGCAGGAACGGCTTCGCCGGCGTCGCGGACGGTTCCTCCCGGCTCTGCCCATCCTTATCCATAGAAAGAATCCTTAGAATTAGAGGATGTAGTGGATGCCTGTGGATAATGGGGATTGTGACTCTTCCCAAATCCATCCACAGGTTTTGCCGGCCGGCGCGCGCCTCCCTGTGGATAGCGGGGAAGACGCGCCCGACTCGCTACACCCTCGCCATCGCCCCTGTCCATAACGGGCGGGAGGACTCGGGGTCGCATCGTCCGGCCTCGCCGCTGGCGCACCGAGGCCGGGAATCTCGCCCCCAGCCGGATGGAAGAGTCGACGACTCACCGGCTAGCGGGTGCAGATCGCGTTAAGCCCGCTGAATCCGGGTTCCATCCCCATTTTGCCCACAGACAATCCCCAGGCTCCGGGATAAAAGGGAGGCATGGCGCAGACGAAGACGTTCCACCTACATCTCGTTTCGGACTCGACCGGCGACACCATTCATAGTGTCGCGCGCGCCTGCCTCGCTCAGTTCGAGGGCGCGGAGCCGATCGAGCACTTCTGGAACCTGGTGCGGACCAACCGCCAGCTCGACATGGTGGTCGAGGAGATCCGCGACCACCCCGGCGTCGTCGTCTTCACTTTGGTCGATGACGGGCTGCGCCACCGGCTGATGGATGTCTGCGGCACGCTCGGCGTGCCCTGCATCTCGGTGCTCGACCCGATCATGGGGGCGTTGGCGCAGCAGCTCGGCATGGCGGGGCACGGCCGGCCGGGCCGGCAGCACGCGATGGATGCCGCCTATTTCCATCGCATCGAGGCGATGGACTACGCGCTGGCGCATGATGACGGCCATCTGACGGGCGAGCTGCACCAGGCTGACGTCATCCTGATCGGCGTGTCGCGCACCTCGAAGACACCGACCTGCCTCTATTTGGCCAATCGCGGGGTGAAGGCGGCGAACGTGCCCTTCGTCCCCGGCCTGCCGCTGCCGGAGGACCTGCACAAGGTCAGCCGGCCGCTGATCGTCGGGCTGACCAAGGATCCGGAGCGGCTGATCCAGCTGCGCCGCAACCGGATGCAGATGCTGAACCAGGCCCAGACCACCGATTATGTCGACCCCGAGCAGGTGCGGTCGGAGGTGGCGGAGGCGCGGCGCTATTTCGCCAAGCATCGCTGGCCGGTGCTCGACGTCACCCGCCGCGCCATCGAGGAGACGGCGGCGGAGATCCTGTCGCTGCTGGCCCGGCGGGGGCGCAGCGCGGGGATCCCCGGGGCATGAGCGCACTGGTCCTGGCCTCCGGCAGCGCCACGCGGCGGGCGATGCTCGAGGCTGCCGGCGTCGCCGTCACCGTCAGCTCGGCGGCGATCGACGAAGGCGAGATCAAGGCGTCGATGCGGGCCGAGGGCGCCTCCCCGGCCGACGTCGCCGAGGCGCTGGCGGTGCTGAAGGCGCAGCGGGCGTCACGGCGCCATCCCGGGGCCCTCGTCATCGGCGCCGACCAGATGCTGGATTGCGATGGCGTCTGGTACGACAAGCCGGCCGACCGGGCGGCGGCCCGCGACCAGTTGCTGGCGCTGCGCGGCCGCACCCACACTCTGACCTCGACCGCGGTGGCGGTGCGCGACGGCGCTCGGCTGTGGCACGCGACCGACCGGGCGCGGCTGACCATGCGGTCGTTCAATCCCGTCTTCCTCGAGGGATATCTCGACGCCACCGGCGACGCGGTGCTGTCCTCGGTCGGCGGCTATCAGCTGGAGGGGCGCGGGGCGCAGCTCTTCGCCAAGGTCGAGGGCGACCATTTCACCGTGCTGGGCCTGCCGCTGCTGCCGCTGCTCGGCTTCCTGCGCGACCACGGGGTGCTGCCGTCGTGACCTTGACCGCGAAGGGCCGCCTGGCCGGGGTGATCGGCTGGCCGGTCGGGCATTCCCGCTCGCCCCAGCTGCACGGCCACTGGCTGGCCCGCTACCGGATCGACGGCGCCTATGTGCCGATGGCGGTGCCGCCGGAGCGGCTGGAGGCGTCGCTGCGCGGCGTCGCCGCCCTGGGCTTCCGCGGCTGCAACGTCACCGTGCCGCACAAGGAGGCGGCGATGGCGCTGGTCGACGAGCTCGACCCGCTGGCCCGGCGCATCGCCGCTGTCAACACCATCGTGGTGCGCGAGGATGGCAGCCTGTTCGGCACCAACACCGACGGCTTCGGCTTTCTGGCCAATCTCCAGGCCGGCACGCCCGGATGGTCGGCGGGCCGCGGCCCGGCGGTGGTGGTCGGCGCCGGCGGCGCGGCCCGGGCCGTGATCGTCGCCCTGGCCGATGCCGGCGCGCCGGAGATCCGCCTGGCCAACCGCACCCGGGCCCGGGCCGAGACCCTGGCGGCGGAACTGGGCGGTCCCGTCACCGTGGTCGACTGGGAAGACCGCGCCGCGGCGCTGGACGGCGCCGCCCTGCTGGTCAACACCACGACCGAGGGCATGGTCGGCCGGCCGGCGCTCGACCTGCCGCTCGACACGCTGCCGGCGGATTCGCTGGTCAACGACATCGTCTATGTGCCGCTGGAGACGCCGCTCTTGGCCGCCGCGCGGGCCCGCGGCAATCCGGTGGTCGACGGCGTCGGCATGCTGCTGCACCAGGCCCGGCCGGGCTTCGAGGCCTGGTTCGGCGTGGCGCCGACGGTCGATGCCGCTCTGCGGGCGGCGGTGCTGGGAACCGGCTGATGCGGATCCTGGGCCTGACCGGCTCGATCGGCATGGGCAAGTCGACGGCGGCGGCGATGTTCCGGCGCGACGGCATCGCCGTGCACGACGCCGACGCCGCGGTGCACGACCTGATGCGGCGCGGCGGCGCCGCGGTGCCGGCGGTAGCGAAGGCCTTCCCGGAGGCGGTGCGCGACGGCGCGGTCGACCGCAAGGCGCTGGGCGCGCTGGTGTTCGGCAAGCCGCAGGCGCTGCGCCGGCTCGAGGCGATCCTGCACCCGCTGGTGCGGCGCCGCATGCGCCGCTTCCTGCAGCAGGCCGGGCGGCGCGGCGACGCGCTGGTGGTGCTGGACATCCCGCTGCTGCTCGAGACCGGCGGCGAACGCTTCTGCGACGCCGTCGCCGTGGTCAGCGCGCCGCGCCTGCTGCAGCGCCAGCGGGTGCTGGCCCGGCCGGGGATGACGCCGGAGAAATTCGCCGCCATCCTGGCGGCGCAGATGCCCGACCGCGAGAAGCGTCGACGGGCGGATTGGGTGGTGCCGACCGGCCTCGGCCGCCGGCCGACGCGGCTGGCCCTGCGGGCGCTGCGGCGGCGGGCGCTGGCCCGGCCGGGTCGGCGCTGGCGGCCCTCATTGAAGGTGGTGTGATGCGCGAGATCGTCCTGGACACCGAGACCACCGGCCTGCATGCGCTGGGCGGCGACCGCCTGGTCGAGATCGGCGGGGTCGAGATGATCAACCACGTGCCGACCGGCCGGCACCACCATGTCTACATCAACCCCGAACGGCCGGTGCCGATGGAGGCCCAGCGGATACACGGGCTGACCGACGCGTTCCTGGCCGACAAGCCGGTCTTCGCCGAGGTCGCCAGCAGCTTCCTGGACTTCATCGGCGACGCCAAGCTGGTGATCCACAACGCCGAATTCGACATGAGCTTCCTGAACATGGAGCTCGGCCGGCTCGGCCTGCCGCCGATCCCGATGGCGCGGTCGATCGACACGGTGGCGCTGGCCCGGCGGCGCTGGCCCGGCGCCCAGGCCTCGCTCGACGCGCTGTGCCGCCGCTTCGGCATCGACAATTCCGGCCGCACGCTGCACGGGGCGCTGCTCGACGCCCAGCTGCTGGCCGAGGTCTGGCTGGAGATGTGCGGCGGCCGCGAGCCGGGCCTGGCCATCACCACGACGGTCGAGATCACCGAGACCACCGTGGTGGTCGAGCGCATCGCCCGCCCGGCCCGGCCGCACGCGCCGACGGCAGAGGAGCTGGCCGCCCATCTCGCCTTCATCCAGGGTCTGACCGACCCGCTGTGGCTGAAGGAAGGCTGAGGGGAGAACGCCGGGAGCCGTGATCATCCATCTCAACGGCTGGCCCGGGGCGGGCAAGCTGACGGTGGCGCGGGTCCTCGCCCGGAGGCTGCAGGCCCGCCTGCTCGACAACCATACACTGCACAATGTGGCGGCGAGCCTGTGCGACCGCGGCACCGACGCGTACTGGTCGCTGTGTGAGCGGGTGCGGGACCTGGCCTATGACCGGATCCGCGCCCTGCCGCCGGACGCGGTCCTGGTGATGACCAATTCCTTCTTGAGGGAACCGCCCCGCGACGTCGAGGCCTGGGGCCGGATCAAGGATCTCGCCGCCAGCCGCGGGGACCGGCTGGTCGCCGTGACGCTGGACTGCGATCTCGACGAGAATGTCGTCCGGGTGCGCGGGACCGACCGCGCCGGCAACCGCAAGCTGACGGATCCGGAGCCGTTGATCGCCTGGCGCGACGAGTATCACCTGATCGTCGACGACGCCCACCACTGGGTGGTCGTCGACAACACCCGCCTCACGCCGGAGCAGGCGGCTGACCGGATCGTGGCCTATCTCGACGGGCTGTCGCCGCGCGGGCCTGCCCCGTAAACGGCGATGCCCGGGCTTGTGACCCAGGCATCCAGAGGCTGTCGACATCTCCTGGATTGCCGGGTCAAGCCCGGCAATGACAGAAAATAAGGGAAGAGTCCGGCGTCAGTTCACGCTCGGCTGGTTCTCGCCCTCGGCGCGGGCGCGCAGGGCGGCCAGCTGGCGGCGGAACAGTTCGGTGAAGTCGATCGGCTGGATCAGCAGCGGCGGGAAGCCGCCGTTGCGCGTCGCCTCGGCGATCACCGACCGGGCGAACGGGAACAGCAGGCGCGGCGCCTCGATCAGCAGCAGCGGCGCGGTCTGCTCCTTGGTCACATTGGCCAGCGCGACCACGCCGCCATAGCTCAGCTCGCACAGGAAGGTGGCGGCGTCACCGGTCTTGGCCTCGGCCTTGATGTGCAGCACCACCTCGAAGGCGTTCTCGGCCAGTTGCTGGGTGCGGACGTCGACATTGACCGTGACCTGCGGCGGGGTCGCCTGCTGGGTCAGGCTGCGCGGCGCGTTCGGGTTCTCGAAGGACAGGTCCTTGACGTACTGCGCCGAGATCTGCAGCGAGGGCTGCAGCGGCTGCGCCGCGTCGGGCTGCTGGTTGTCGTCCGACATGAAAACTCTCCCTGGAAACTTCTGGCTCGGCTGGCCGGCGAAAGACGGGGGTCTCGCTAGCACGGAACCCGTGGCGGCGACAACCGGGCAGAACCACCCGTCAGGACGGCCGGCGCCCGTCGCCGTCGTCCGGCCCGCCCCAGCGCGAATCCTCGATCTTCGGCAGCGACGGATCGCGGCCGCCTTCGGGCTTCACTTCGGTGTAGTCGGCGTCGATCACCGTACCGCCCGGTCCTGGTCCGCCGGGGCCGCGCCCGCCGGGCCAGACGGTGAAGCCGCCGCGCCGCTTCGCCTGCACGCCGAGCCAGCGGATCAGCATGCGCCGCACCGGCGGCAGCAGCAGCGGCAGCGCCATCAGGTCGCTGAGGAAGCCGGGGAAGATCAGCAGCAGCGCCGCCAGCACCAGCAGGGCGGCATGGGCGACCGGCTCGGCCGGCGGCTCGCCGCGGGCCAGCGCCGCCTGCATCTCGCGCAGCGCCCGCATCCCCTGCCGCTTCAGCAGCAGCGAGCCGATCACGCCGACGGCGACGAACAGCACCAGGGTGGCGAGCACGCCGATCCAGCGGCCGACCACGATGAACACCGTGATCTCGGCCAGGAGCGGGACAAGAAGCAGCAGGGCGAGGAGGGGCATCGGTTTCCCTTGCCGTTTGGGGGTCGGCAGCCTATCTGTCGGGGGCAGGCGTCGTTCCTGACCGCGCATCCTGGCCTGGACGGCTGTCCGCCGAGTGTTTGCTTCATCCGGACGGGCCGTCCAAGAGGTAGTGTCGCGCGGCGCCCGGGTCCAGAGCGATGCATTCGGCGCCGGCGCGGGCGCGCGACAAGTGAAGGGAGCGATGGGCGAAGGCTCTTTCCTCGATATCCTGGTTCTGGCGGTGATCGCCGGGTTCCTGATTCTGCGGCTGCGCAGCGTGCTCGGCCGCCGGACGGGGACCGAGCAGCGGCGTCCGAACCCGATCGCCCAGCAGCCGACGCGGCCCGAGGCCCGCACCCCCGACAACGTCGTGACCATGCCGGAGCGGCCGCGCGCCGCCGGCAATGGCGAGGCCGGCCCGGCCAGCGGGCTGACCCAGATCAAGATCGCCGACCGCAGCTTCAGCGAAAGCACCTTCGTCGGCGGCGCCCGCGGCGCCTTCAAGATGATCGTCGAGGCCTTCGCCAGCGGCGACACCGCGACGCTGCGCCCGCTCCTGTCCGACGAGCTGTATGACGAGTTCAGCGGCGCGATCCGCGACCGCCTGGCCGCCGGCCACACGCTGGAGGAGACGGTGGAGTCGGTCGACCGCGCCGAGATCGTCGACGCCCGGATGGACGGCCGCACCGCCTTCGTCACCGTGCGCGTCGTGTCGCGCCAGAAGACCGTGCTGCGCGACGCCGACGGCAAGGTGATCGAGGGCAGCCCGGACCAGACGGTCGAGGTCACCGACATCTGGACCTTCGCCCGCAACACTCGCGCCAACGACCCGAACTGGGCGCTGGTCGAGACCCGCGAATCCCACTGACCCGCCGATGCCGTCGCTCCTGACCCGTCCGGCCCGGCCTTGTCCGGGCCGTGGCCGTTCGGCCGAGGATGCCGACCGCTGATCCGGCATGGCCAAGACCCGCAAACCGAGCGAGGAAGAGCGCCGCCTCTGGCGTCTCGTGACGCAGGATGTCGCGCCGCTGCGGCCGCCCGATCCGGCTTCCCCGCCGCCTCCGCCTGAACCCGTCCCCTCTCCGCCGCCGCGCCCGGCCCCGCCCGGCCAGCGCCCCGTCGCCGCGGCGCCGAAGCCGGCCGGGCCGGCGGCCGCGCCGAAGCGGCTGCGCTCCGGCGACCTCACCGGCATCGACGGCCACCGCGCCGACCGGCTGCGCCGCGGCAAGCAGGAGATCGAGGGCCGGCTCGACCTGCACGGCATGCGGCAGATCGAGGCGCATGATGCGCTGATCGGCTTCGTCGCCGCGGCCCAGCAGGCCGGCAAGAAGACGCTGCTGGTGATCACCGGCAAGGGCAGCTTCTCGAACGGCGACAGCGTGCTGCGGGCCAATGTGCCGCTGTGGCTGAACGAGCCGCCGCTGCGCGACAAGATCCTGGCCATCACCCCGGCCCATCCCCGCGACGGCGGCGCCGGCGCGCTCTACGTCGTGCTCAGGCGTCGGCGCGAGGGGTAGAGCCTCAGCGGATCAGGTCGATGGTGACGCCCACCGCGCCGGCGATGTCCTGCCAGGGCCGATCCGCCGTCATCGCCGGGACGCCCAGCCGCTTTGCCAGGGCCAGGCAGGCCCGGTCGCCGAGAGACAGCCCCGCCGATCGGGTCAAAGGCAGCAGCATCCCTGTTGTATAGGCAAGCAATTCGTCGAACGGGGCGCGTTCGCAGGGCAGCGCGTCGAGCATTGTCCGGATGCCGGTCTCGTCGGCGCCGCTGCGGGCGTAGTAGCCGACGACCTCCGAGAGGTTGATCGTCGTCACCACTGAATCCGCCACGACCGCCGCGACCTTCTGCGCGCCGGGCTCGTCAAGCAGCAGGGCCAGGATGGCAGAGGCGTCGATGACCGCCGTGCTCATTCGCGCTCGGCCTCTCGCCGCCGCTCGGCCAGGAAGTTGTCCACCGACGCGTCCGCCACCCGATCGCCGAGCAGCCGCCGGCTGAGGGCCTGGGCCTGGGCCACCGACTCCGCCACTGTGCGGATCCGGATCTCGCGGCCATCGAGGTCGACCACCACGTCGCCGCCATGTTCCAGGCCGATAGCCCGGCGCAGCTCTACCGGGATGCTCAGGCGCCCGGATTCGGAAACCTTGGCTCTAACCACAGTCATGGCGCGGCTCCACGATATGCCATATCAGGAGAAGATGGCGTCATGTGCGGCCCGTGGCAAGGGTGCGATTCAGGTCACATGGCCCGCCACCCCGAACTCCGCCAGAATCCAGCCCCGCACCGCCGTTACGGTTTCGCTTTCGACCCCCGGCCGGCGGACCAGGTGGAAGCCCATGCCTTCGATCGCCGGGCCGAAGGGCTGGACCAGCGTGCCGGCCGCCAGCTCCGCCGCCACCAGGGTCAGGCTCAGCAGGCCGACGCCGTGGCCGGCCGCGACCGCCTGGATGGCGTGGCTCTCATCGGTGCAGTGCAGGGCCGAGGCGCTCCGCTCCGGCAGCCCGGCGGCGGCGAACCAGCGCGGCCAGGACGGCTTCTCCGGATGCGGCACGCGCCATTCGAAATGGACCAGGCGGTGCTGCGCCAGCTGCTCCGGCGCCGTCAGCCCCAGCGCGGGATGGGCGACCGGCGCCAGCCGGTCGGTGCCGAGAAGTTCCGACCGCAGCCTGGGATACACGCCGCCGCCATAGCGGATGGCCAGGTCGGCGGTGCCGGCGGCCAGGTCCACCGGCTCGTCCGCCGCCAGCAGCCGCAGGGTGACGTCCGGCCGCCGCTCCTGGAACGACGCGACGCGGGGCACCAGCAGCCGGGCGGTGAAGGCGCGGGTGGCCGTGAGGGTCACGATGCTCGGCCGGGACCTGGCCGACAGCCCGTCGATGGTGCGGGCGAAGGCGTCGAAGCCGTCGCGCAGCACCGGGTACAGGCGCTGCGCCGCCTCGGTCATCACCACCTGCCGGGTCCGCCGCTCGAACAGCCGCAGGCCCATCGTCTCCTCCAGCAGGCGGATCTGATGGCTCACGGCCGTCGGGGTCACCAGCAGCTCCTCGGCCGCGCGCTTGAAGCTGAGATGGCGGGCGGCGGCCTCGAAGGCACGCAGGGCGGCAAGCGGGGGCAGGCGGCGCATGATGGTCCGAACGGATGAATTCACCTCAGCCATAGGATGAGGAATTCGCCTTTGTCCGCAAGCCGGAAAACGCACATCTCCTGGCCCGGAGATCTTCTGGAGCTCAGCCATGACCACGATCCTGCACATCGATTCCAGCGCCCGCCTCGGCCGCTCGCACAGTCGGCGCCTGTCGGCCCGCTTCGTCGAGGCCTGGCTGGCCCGCCGGCCGGGCGACATGGTGATCCGCCGCGATGTCGGCCTGGAGCCGCCGCCGCCGGTGACCGAGGCCTGGATCGCCGCCGCCTTCACGAAACCCGATCGTCGGACGCCGGAGATGCGCGCCACCCTGGCGCTCAGCGACGCGCTGGTGGACGAGCTGGAGCGTGCCGACCTGATCGTCGCCGGGGTGCCGATGTACAATTTCGGTCTGCCGGCGCCGATGAAGGCCTGGGTCGACAACATCGTCCGGGTCGGCCGCACCTTCGGCTTCGACCGCAGCCGGCAAGGCGAGCCCTATTGGCCGATGCTGTCCGGCAAGCGGCTGGTGACGCTGGGCGCCCGCGGCGACTGGGGCTACGACCCGGGCGGGCGGCTGGCCGGCCTCAACCATGTCGAACCGCATCTGCACACGGTGTTCCGCTACATCGGCATCCCCGACGCGGTGTCGGTCGCGGCGGAATACGACGAGTTCGCCGATGAGCGGGTCGAGCGGTCGCTGCAGGCGGCGGAGGCCGAGATCGACCGGCTGGTGGCCCGGATAACGGCGGAGGCGCAGGCGGCTTGACGGCGCAGGCCGGCGGCGCTGAGCTGAGGCGCCGCCCCTCATCCGTCGGGACACCGATGACAGCATCTTTCGGCACTGAGGCCCGACACCGTCTTGGCACCGCTCTGGCGGGCGCTGGATTCCGCTGGGTGGCCGGGCGCGACGATCCGCAGGGCTTCGGCGACGGCCATGCCGATGCCTGTTCGCCGACGGCCTGCCTGCGCGTCGTCCGGGACCGGGGGCAGGTGTTCCTGCAGGCCCGGCCCGCCGATGCCGAGGATTGGATCGCGGTCGAGCGCCTTCTGCCCGATATCCCCGGCCCTGCACCCACGCTGGCTGCCGTTGCGGGCTATATCGAGGCGCATCTCCGGGACCTCACCGATGCGCTGACCGGCCGTTAGCGGACGACCCGAGACTTTCACACAGCCGTCATCCGGCTGTCATCGGCCGACCCCACTCTCCGGCCGCTTTCCGTTCGAGAGGGGGTTCCATGCTTCCGTTCCGCAGTGCCGCCGTTTCCCTGCTTGTCCTGGCCCTGTCCGCCGCCGGCGCCCTGGCGGGCGACGACCCGGCGCCGCAGACCTATCCGGCGGTGCTGGAAGGCCATGCCGTGCTGCCGGCGATGACCTTCGCCGCGCCGCCGGCCGATGCGCCGGCAATGTTCGCCACCTCGGCCAAGTTCGCCGGCCCGACGCTGGCCCGGATCGACCGGCCGTTCAGCGTCATGGGCACCACCGGCAGCAAGGATGCCGTGCGCGAGACCGGCGTGCTGTTCCCCTTCGTCGGCCAGGCGGTGCAGGGCTTCAGCGGTATCCGGCCGGTCGGCAACGGCGAATACGTCGTCATCACCGACAACGGCTTCGGCGCCAAGGCGAATTCGCCGGACGCGATGCTGATGGTGCACCGGGTCAAGCCGGACTGGCAGACCGGCCGGGCGGCCGTTCTGAACACGCTGTTCCTGAGCGACCCGGACAAGAAGGTGCCGTTCCGCATCGTCACCGAGGCGACCCAGGAGCGCTATCTGACCGGCGCCGATTTCGACATCGAATCGGTGCAACTGGTCGGCGACCACTACTGGTTCGGCGATGAGCTGGGGCCGTTCCTGATCGAGACCGACGCCGCCGGCCGGGTGCTGACCGTGGTCGACACCGTGGTGGACGGCAAGCCGGTGCGCTCACCCGACAACCCGGACATCACCATGCCGGGCGCGCCCGGCCCGGTCGCCTTCGAATCGCGCCGCAGCAAGGGCTTCGAGGGCATGGCGGCGTCCGAGGACGGCAAGACCCTGTACCCGCTGCTCGAGGGCGGGCTGTGGGACGCGGCCAAGGGCGCGCCGGAAACCGACGCCCAGGGCCATGAGGTTCTCCGCGTGCTCGAATTCGACGTCGCGTCGAAGAAATACACCGGCAAGTCGTGGAAGTACCGGCTCGAGGCCAACGGCAACTCGATCGGCGACTTCAACCTGATCGGCGGCACCCGCGGCCTGATCATCGAGCGCGACCAGGGCGAGGGCGACGCCGCCAAGGCCTGCCAGGGCGCGCCGAAGCCGGACTGCTTTGCCACCCCTGCCAAGCTGAAGCGGGTCTATCTGGTCGACTTGGCGGATGCCGATGCCGACGGCATCCTGCGCAAGATCGGCTCGATCGACCTGCTGGCGATCCAGGACCCGGACCACAAGGCGCGCCAGGGCGGCCATGACGGGGCGCTGAGCTTCCCCTTCGTCACCATCGAGAACGTGGCGCGGGTCGACGCCGACCACATCATCGTCGCCAACGACAACAACCTGCCCTTCTCCTCCGGCCGCGCCGTCGACCGGCAAGACGACGAGGAGTTCGTGCTGCTCAAGGTCACCGAACTGCTGAACGCGAAGTAGCAGGGACGGCCTCCGCGGGCTGGTCCCGCGGGGGCTTCAATCCTCGACGAACCGCCAGCCCCGGCCGGCCGCTTCGATCCGGCCGGTCCGGCTGACATGGCTGCCGGTGACCAGCCAGCCATGCTTGGCCGCCTCCTCCAGCAGGAAGCGGCGGCTCTGCAAGGCCAGTGCCGGGTCGAGGTCGTAGGTGAGGCCGACCTCCGGGTCCTCGATCTGCGGATCGCCGAGATGGATGGCGTCGGCCCAGATCAGCAGGCTGTCCTGGCCCTCGCCGATGCGATAGCCGCTCTGCCCGGGCGTGTGGCCGGGCAGCGGCACGGCCTCGACGCCCGGCATCGCCTCGACCGGCCCCGGAGCGATGGTGCGGATGCGGCCGGCATAGGCCCGGGCCAGGTCGGCAGCTGTCTTGAAGTTGCCGCGCCGGGCCGGCGGAAAGGTCTCGGCGACCGCCGGATCGCCGTAGAAGGCGAGGTCCCGCTCCGGGATCAGGATCTCCGCGCGAGGTAGCCAAGGCCGGTCGCCGTCGAGCAGGCCCAGGGCGTGGTCGCCGTGCAGATGGGTCAGCAGCACGCGGTCGACCTCTTCGGGACGCACCCTGGCTGCCGCCAGGGCCGCGCGCGCCTTGCCCAGCGCCGGGCCCCAATGGTCGCCCGTGCCGGCATCGATCAGCGAGACGCCGTTCGCCCCGGTCAGGAGATAGCAGTTGACGTCGATGCTGATCTTGTCGCCGGGCCAGCCGTCGATCAGGCGCCGGCTGGAATCCTCGCCGGCGGCATGGGTCAGCACGGACTTCGGGGCCTCGAAGATGCCGTCGAGCAGCACGGTGACATCGTAGCGGCCGAAGCGCCTGGCGGCAGCGGACATGTCGATTTCCTCGCCGGCGACTACAGGATGAACTTGCTCAGATCGGCGTTCTTGGTCAGGGCGCCGACCTTGTCGTGGACATAGGCGGCGTCGATCCTCACCGTCTCGCCGGAGCGGTCGGAGGCGGTGAAGCTGACCTCGTCCAGCAGGCGCTCCAGCACCGTGTGCAGCCGCCGGGCGCCGATGTTCTCGACCGCACGGTTGACCTCCGCCGCCAGGTCGGCGAGCGCATCGATGGCGTCCTCGGTGAAGTCCAGCGTCACCTCCTCGGTGCCGAGCAGGGCGGTGTACTGCTTGACCAGACTGTGCTCCGGCTCGGTCAGGATGCGGCGGAAATCGTCGCGGGTCAGGGCCTGCAGCTCGACCCGGATCGGCAGGCGGCCCTGCAGCTCCGGCAGCAGGTCCGACGGCTTGGCCAGCTGGAACGCGCCGGAGGCGATGAACAGGATGTAGTCGGTGCGCACCGTGCCGTATTTGGTCGCCACCTGGGTGCCCTCGATCAGCGGCAGCAGGTCGCGCTGCACGCCTTCGCGGCTGACATCGGCGCCCGCCCGCTCCGACCGCGCCGTGATCTTGTCGATCTCGTCCAGGAAGACGATGCCGTTCTGCTCGACCAGGTGGATGGCCTCGGCGGTCACCTTCTCCTGGTCCAGCAGCTTGTCCGATTCCTCGGCCATCAGCACGACATGGCTCTCCTGCACGCTCATGCGGCGCGGCTTGGTGCGGTTGCCGAAGGCCTTGCCGAGCATGTCGTTGAGGTTGAGCATCCCCATCTGGGCGCCCGGCATGCCGGGGATGTCGAAGGTCGGCAGCCCGCCGCCGGTGTCGGCGACCTGGATCTCGATCTCGCGGTCGTTCAGCTGGCCCTCGCGCAGCATCTTGCGGAACTTCTGCCGGGTCTCGGCCGAGGCGCTGTCGCCCACCAGCGCGTCCAGCACCCGCTCCTCGGCGCGGATCTCGGCCTTGGCCGCGACCTCCTTGCGCAGCGTGTCGCGGGTCATCTTGATCGCGATCTCCAGCAGGTCGCGGATGATCTGCTCGACATCGCGGCCGACATAGCCGACCTCGGTGAACTTGGTCGCCTCGACCTTCAGGAACGGCGCGTTGGCCAGCTTCGCCAGGCGGCGCGCGATCTCGGTCTTGCCGACGCCGGTCGGCCCGATCATCAGGATGTTCTTCGGCAGCACCTCCTCGCGCAGCGCCTCGGGCAGCTGCTGGCGGCGCCAGCGGTTGCGCAGGGCGATGGCGACGGCGCGCTTGGCGTCGTGCTGGCCGACGATGAAGCGGTCGAGCTCGGAGACGATCTCGCGCGGGCTGAAATTGGCGGTGTCGGTCATGTCGGGTCCTTCGCGGCGTCGGGTCGGCGGGTCGGCAGGGCCGCGATCACAGGCTTTCCAGCGTGACGTTATGGTTCGTGTAGATGCAGATGTCGCCGGCGATCTTCATCGCCTTGCGCGCCACCGTCTCGGCGTCCAGCTCCGGGCTCTCCATGAAGGCGCGGGCGGCGGCCAGGGCGAAGGGCCCGCCGGAGCCGATGCCGATCAGCCCGTCATCCGGCTCCAGCACGTCGCCGGTGCCGGTCAGGATCAGCGACACTCGGGCGTCGCACACCGCCATCATCGCCTCCAGCCGGCGCAGATAGCGGTCGGTACGCCAGTCCTTGGCCAGCTCGACGCAGGCCCGGGCCAGCTGGCCCGGATGCTTCTCCAGCTTGGCCTCGAGCCGCTCGAACAGGGCCATGGCGTCGGCGGTCGCCCCGGCGAAGCCGGCGATGACGCTGCCATCGCCCAGGCGCCGCACCTTGCGGGCGGTGCCCTTCATCACGGTGTTGCCGGCGGTGACCTGACCGTCGCCGGCGATGACGACGCGGTCGTTCTTGCGCACGGCGAGGATGGTGGTGCCGTGCCAGGCGGCACTCTCGGAAGACGACATGCAGGAATCCGGAACGCTGGGGTTGGGGCGAGCCGTCCGGCCCGCACCGCCTAGATTGGACCGTCCGGCGGGGGGATCAAGTCTTGCGGACCGTCCTGTCTGGACGATCGGGCCTATGGGAGTCGGCCGCAACCCCATGTGAGCCTGCGGTGTTTGGAGGTATTCTCGATCATAGCCTGTCGACTTAAACTCGTCTGATCGTTGGGGGATACCATGAGGGTGGGGAGCACGGTCAAATTTGCTGCCGCCCTTGCATTCAGCGGCTGTCTCTGCGTCATGGCGGCAGAAACCCGCTCAGAAGATGCCCGGCCGGACCAGACCCTAAAGCCGATGCGGAGCATCCAGATTGAAGTACCCATAGCAGAGATCAGCAATCTGATTGATCGGCTGAATATTTGGGCTCAGTCGGAAGGCTTCGCCACCAGGGTCAAACCGCCGCTTATTGCTGAAGACAGTTACCTTCTACAGTTTTTTCGCGAAGATCTGAGAGTTATCGGAACCAATGGCAACCCACGGGCGCGCGGCCATCTTTCGCTCTCTATTTACAAATCACATGATACCACCCAGATGATTGCAATCGACTACGTGGCTCGCGAAATGGCAAAAGTAGGCAGATCGGTGCCGCAGGCGAAAGTGACGGAGACGCCGGGAAAATAGGCCTGACGCTTCAGGCTGGCTGCGGCGGTCAGATGCGTCCGCCGGCCTGGGCTACCATCGTCGGATTGGTCCGAGCCTCCCTGCCCTCCGGGCATGGCTCCTTCACTGGCGATGCGCCGGGCTTCCTGATAAGACACCTGGGCCATGGACGGAACCGCCTCCTCCCCAGCCCGCACCCGGCCGACCCGCAAGCCTGCCGCCGCTGCCGGCCGCCGCGCCACGGTCGACCGCGCCACCCGCGAGACGCGGATCAGCGCCACGGTCGATCTCGACGGCACCGGCCGCTCCGACATCCAGACCGGTGTCGGCTTCCTCGACCATATGCTGGACCAACTGGCCCGGCATGGGCTGTTCGACCTGACGGTCCGGGCCGAGGGCGACCTCCATATCGACTTCCACCACACCACCGAGGATGTCGGCATCACCCTCGGCCAGGCCTTCGCCAAGGCGCTGGGCGACCGCCGCGGCATCCAGCGCTACGGCGAGGCGCATGTGCCGATGGACGAGGCGCTGTCCCGCGTCGCCGTCGACATCTCGGCCCGGCCTTATCTGGTGTGGGATGTCCGCTTCACCCGCGACAAGCTGGGCGAGATGGACACCGAGCTGTTCCGCGAATGGTTCCACGCCTTCGCCCAGAACGCCGGGCTGACGCTGCACGTCGCCAACCTGTACGGTGAGAACAACCACCACATCGTCGAAAGCTGCTTCAAGGCGCTGGCGCGCGCCCTGCGCGCCGCCACCGCCATCGACAGCCGCCGCCCGGACGCCGTGCCCTCGACCAAGGGCACGCTCGGCGGTTCCCTCTAGCTCCGGGACTCCCGCATGGCCATCGCCGTGATCGACTACGGCTCCGGCAATCTCCGCTCGGCCGCCAAGGCGCTGGAACGCGCCGCGGCGGAGCGCGGGGCGGCGCAGGAGATCATCGTCACCGCCGATGCCGAGGTGGTGCGCCGGGCCGACCGGCTGGTGCTGCCGGGTGTCGGCGCCTTCGGCGACTGCAGCCAGGCGCTGGGCGCCCTGCCGGGCATGCGCGAGACGCTGGAGGAGCGGGTGCGGCAGGCCGGCGTGCCGTTCCTCGGCATCTGCGTCGGCATGCAGGTGATGGCCGGGGTCGGCCATGAGCATGGCGATTTCCTCGGCCTCGACTGGATCCATGGCGCCGTGGTGCCGCTGGCCCCGGCCGACCCCGATCTGGTGGTGCCGCAGATGGGCTGGAACAACCTGGCGGTCGAGGAGGACCATCCGGTGCTGGATGGGCTCGCCGGCCAGGACGTCTATTTCGCCCATTCCTATGTGATGGTGCCGGCCGACCCGGCCGAGGTGCTGGCGACGGTGGACTATGGCGGCGCGCAGACCGCCGCGGTCGGCCGCGACAACTGGATCGGCGTGCAGTTCCATCCGGAGAAGAGCCAGGCGGCCGGCCTCAGGCTGCTCGGCAATTTCGTGACCTGGACACCATGAGCGAAGCGACTGCCCCGGTGCCGGCGGTGTCGGTCGGCCGGCTCGACCGGTTCCGCAGCAGCGACCTGCACGATTTGTGCGACGCGGCCGAGCTCGCCATCCTCGAGGGCGGCGGTTTCGGCTGGGTCAAGCCGCCGCCGCGCGAGACCATGGAGCGCTATTGGGGCGGCGTGGTGGCGATGCCGGGCCGGCACCTGTTCGTCGGCCGGCTCGACGAGGTCATCGCCGGCGCCATCCAGCTGGTCGATCCGCCGGTGAACAACGAGGCGCAGGCCTTCGCCGCCGGCGTGTCCGGCATGTTCGTCGCCCCCTGGGCCCGCGGCCACGGCCTGGCGAGGATGCTGGCCGAGGCGGCGGAGACCGAGGCGCGGGCGCGAGGTTACGGCCTGCTGACGCTCGATGTGCGCGACACCCAGACCGCAGCGATCCGCCTGTTCGAGAGCTTGGGATTCGTCCGTTGGGCGACGAACCCGTATTATGCCCGCGTGAACGGCCGCCTGATCGGCGGCTGCTACTTCCACAAACCGCTGATCCCGCCGACCGAGGCGGGGCTGGACCCGACGCCATGATCCTCTATCCGGCCATCGATCTGAAGGACGGCCACTGCGTCCGTCTCGTCCGCGGCGAGATGAGCGAAGCCACGGTCTTCAACCTGGACCCCGCCGAGCAGGCCAAGGCCTTCGCCGAGCAGGGCTTCAGCTGGATCCATGTGGTCGACCTGAACGGCGCCATCGCCGGCCATCCGGTGAACGCCGAGGCGATCGGCGGCATCCTCACGGCCACCTCGCTGCCGGTGCAGCTCGGCGGCGGCATCCGCGACCTGGAGCGGATCGAGTTCTGGCTCGAGCGCGGCGTGGCCCGGGTGGTGCTGGGCACGGTCGCGGTGCGCGACCCGGACCTGGTGCGCGAGGCCTGCCGCCGCTGGCCCGGCCGGATCGCGGTCGGCATCGACGCGCGGGAAGGCTTCGTGGCCATCGAGGGCTGGGTCAAGACCTCGACCGTCAAGGTGCTGGACCTGGCGCTGCGCTTCGAGGATTCCGGCGTCGCCGCGATCATCTACACCGACATCAACCGCGACGGCGCGATGGGCGGGCTGAACGTCGAGGCCACGGCCGACCTGGCCTTCGCCCTGACCACGCCGGTGATCGCCTCGGGCGGCGCCTCCTCGCTCGACGACCTGCGCGTGATCAAGCGCGAGGAGCGGTCGGGCATCGCCGGGGTGATCTGCGGTCGCGCGCTCTACGACGGCCGGATCGACCCGAAGCAGGCGCTGGCGATCCTGTCCGGTCCGGTGCCGGTGGAGGCCTGACGCCATGCTCAAGGTCCGGGTCATCCCCTGCCTCGACGTCAAGGACGGCCGGGTGGTCAAGGGCGTCAACTTCGAGAACCTGGTCGATGCCGGGGACCCGGTGGAGCAGGCCCGGCACTATGACCGCGAAGGCGCCGACGAGCTGGTCTATCTCGACATCGCCGCGACCCATGAGAACCGCGGCGTGCTGTTCGACGTGGTCCGCCGCACCGCCGAGCAGGTGTTCATGCCGCTGACCGTCGGCGGCGGCGTGCGCAGCGTCGACGATGTCCGGGCGCTGCTGCTGGCCGGGGCCGACAAGGTGTCGATCAACTCCGCCGCCGTGGCCCGGCCGGAGCTGGTGTCCGAAGCGGCGGTCAAGTTCGGCAGGCAATGCGTGGTGGTGGCGATCGATGCCAAGCAGGTGTCGCCCGGCAAATGGGAAATCTTCACCCATGGCGGCCGCAAGGGCACCGGCATCGACGCGGTCGACTGGGCCGACCGGATGTGTGCCGCGGGCGCCGGCGAGCTGCTGGTGACCTCGATGGATCGCGACGGCACCAAGGAGGGCTTCGACCTCGAACTGCTGCAGGCGATCCGCAAGGTGGTCGGCATCCCGATCATCGCCTCGGGCGGGGTCGGCACGCTGCAGCATCTCGCCGACGGCGCGCTGTCCGGCGGCGCCACCGGCCTCCTCGCCGCCTCGATCTTCCATTTCGGCACCTATTCGATCGCCCAGGCCAAGCAGCACCTGGCCGCGGCCGGGCTGCCGGTGCGGATGGCGGCATGAGCACGGTCGACGCCCGGGTGCTGGACCGGCTGGCCGCCGTGATCCGGTCGCGGCGCGGCGCCGATCCCGCCTCCAGCTACACTGCCAAGCTGTTCGCCCGCGGCCGGCCGAAGATCGCCCAGAAGCTGGGCGAGGAGGCGGTCGAGACGGTGATCGAGGCGATGCGCGGCGATGCCGACGCCATCGCCGCCGAAAGCGCCGACCTGCTCTACCATCTCCTGGTGCTGTGGGCCGATGCCGGGGTGGCGCCGGAGACGGTCTGGGCGGTGCTGGAGGCGCGGGAAGGCGTCAGCGGCATCGCCGAGAAGGCGGCGCGGCCGACGGAGTGACCGCGCCCGCCCGTGCGGGGGTGGCTGGCCGGGACCGCGACAACACGTCGCCGCCAGCATGACAATCGTCGCTGGGTGGCGGCTGAATTTCGCCGCGATTCAGCAGCATGTGTCACATTCATCAGCGAAGACCGAGGACGACCGATGGCCTATGATCCGAGCAACGTCTTCGCCCGCATCCTGCGCGGCGAGCTGCCGTGCAAGAAGGTCTATGAGGACGACCACGTCCTGGCCTTCCACGACATCAGCCCGCGGGCGCCGGTGCATGTGCTGGTCATTCCCAAGGGCACCTATGTCTCGATGGACGATTTCTCGGAGCGCGCCGGCGACGCCGAGGTCGCAGCCCTGACCCGGGCGGTCGGCCGGATCGCCCGCGAGCTCGGCCTGGCCGCGCCCGGCTACCGCATCCTGTCGAACATCGGCGAAGACGGGCACCAGGAGGTACCGCACCTGCACATCCACATCTTCGGCGGCCGGCCGCTCGGCCGCATGCTGGATCCCGCCATCGCCCCATGACCCTGCCGGTCTCTGCCGAGGCGGAAGCGCCGGCCAGCCGTTCCGGCAGGCCGCGCCGACGCACCGTTACCCTGGCCCGGACGCTCGCGGTCGCCATCGGCGGCCTGGTGGCGATCGCGGTCGCGGCGGTGCTGGCGATCTACTGGACCACGGCGGCGCGCACCACCTTCGACCTGCTGACCAACCAGGCCGAGATCGGCGTGGCCTCGGTCGAGGCGCAGCTGCGCCAGCATCTCGAGCCGGTGTCGAACGAGCTCGGCAGCCTCGCTTTGCTGCTGCAGCAGGGGCGGCTCGACGCCGACAACATGGACCAGTTCTCGACCATGCTGACCGGCGCGCTGGCGGCCTCGCCGCAGGTGCGCTCGATCGCCTATCTGACCGACGACCTGCGCATCCGCGGCGTCACCCACCAGCAGGACGGCAACTACGAGACGTTCGACGAGAAGAACGACGCCGAGGAGAGCCGCGCGGCGCTGGCCGAGGCGGCCGGCAAGGTCGACGCCTATTGGGGCGAGATCCTGTATCTGCGCGACGGGCCGCACGCGACGGTGATGAATCTGCGCCAGCCGGTGCGGCGCGACGGCCGGCTGGTCGGCGTGCTGTTCGCGGTGGTCACGGTGCAGGACCTGTCGAAGTTCCTGGCGCGGGTGTCCAGCGACCCGTCGCAGGTGCCCTTCATCCTCTATGGCGAAGACCGGGTGCTGGCCCATCCGCGCATGGCCACCGACCCGCCGCCGGCCTCGGTGGAGGAGCCGCTGCCGCGGCTCGACCAGGTCGGCGACGACTTGCTCGCGGCGCTGTGGACCAAGGGCTCCCCGGTCACCGTGCGCAACCCGCGGGTGCGGATCCGCGAGGTCCAGATCGGCGACCAGGACGAGCTCTTCCTGTACCGCACCATCTACGGCTTCGGCCCGACCCAGCTGATCCTCGGCATCCATGTGCCGGGCGACGCGGTCGGCGCCGAGGTCTGGCGGGTGATCCGCGCCGGCCTGGCCGGCCTGGCGGTGATGGTGCTGGCGATCATCGTCGGCGTCTTCGTCGGCCGTATGATCGCCCGCCCGGTGCGCGCCTTCTCCGACCAGGCGCGGGCGGTGGGGACGCTGGAGTTCAGCCAGCTCAAGCCGCTGCCCGGCAGCGTGTTCAAGGAGCTGAACGAGGGCGCCCAGGCCTTCAACACCATGCTGGTGGGGCTGCGCTGGCTCGAGACCTATGTGCCGAAAAGCCTGGTCCGCCGCCTGATCACCAAGGGCGACGGCGAGGGCGTGGTCTCGATCGAGCGCATCCTGACGGTGATGTTCACTGACATCGCCAATTTCAGCGGCGCGGCGGAGCGGCTGCCGGCGGCGCGGATCGCGGCCTATCTGAACGAGCATTTCGCCATGCTGGCGGGCTGCGTCGAGGCCGAATCCGGCACCATCGACAAGTTCATCGGCGACTGCCTGATGGCGTTCTGGGGCGCGCCGGAGAAGATGAAGGACCATGCGCCGCGGGCCGCCCGCGCGGCGCTGGCCATCGCCGCGGTGATGCAGGCCGAGAACGACCGCCGCGCCGCCATCGGCCGGCCGCGGCTGCGGCTGCGCATCGGGTTGCACAGCGGCCCGGTGGTGGTCGGCAACATCGGCGCGCCGGGGCGCACCAACTACACCATCGTCGGCGACACGGTGAACATCGGCAACCGGCTGGAGCAGCTGGGCAAGGTGCTGTCGGGCGACGAGGACACGACGATCCTGATCAGCGCCGAGACCGCGGCGCTGCTGGGCCCGGAATTCGAGATGAAGAGCCTGGGCCCGCGCCGCGTCCGCGGCCGCAACGGCGAGGTCGAGATCTTCCGGCTGGTCGGCATCAAGCCGACGGCCTGAGGCGCCCCGCTTCGCACCGCAATTCCGCCACCTTGGTCCCTCTGAATCGGCTCCAGCCAGGGAGGGGGACCAGCCATGTCATCCGATCGCGATCTGGGAATGGGCCGGCCGATCAGCCGGCGTGACTTTCTTGACGGTGTCGCCCTGACGGTGGGCGCGGCGGCGCTGGGCGGGCCTCTGTCCCGCAGCGCCTTCGCCGGGCCGGCCGCCGCCTATCCGCCGAAGCTGACCGGCCTGCGCGGCCATCACGAAGGCTCGTACAGCGTCATGCACTCGGTGCGCGACGGCACCTTCTGGGAGAAGGCGGGGGCGCCGGAGGCGACCGGCGAGCGCTACGCCCTGGTGGTGGTCGGCGGCGGCATCTCCGGCTTGGCGGCGGCGGTACAGTACCGCAAGCAGGCCGGGGCGGGCGCCCGCATCCTGGTGCTCGAGAACCACGATGATTTCGGCGGGCATGCCAAGCGCAACGAATTCACCGGCGCCGGCGGCCGCATGATCCTCGGCTATGGCGGGTCGCAGTCGCTGCAGACGCCCAGCTATTTCAGCCCGGCGGTGAACGCGCTGCTGGCCGATGTCGGGGTCGAGCCGAAGCGGTTCGAACAGTATTACGACCAAGGCTGGGCCGAGACGCGCGGCCTCGGCCGCGCCGTGTTCTTCCCGAAGGAGGTCTTCGGCGCCGACGCGCTGGTCAAGGAGGCCGATGCCGCCGCCGACTGGGTGCCGCAGTCGCCGCTGACCGACAGGGCCAAGCAGGACCTGATCGCCCTGATCGATTCGCCGGCCGACTACCTGCCCGGCCTGTCGCGGGCGGAGAAGCTGGACCGGCTGTCGAAGACCACCTACGCCCAGTTCCTGACCGATCTGGTGAAGGCCGATCCGCAGCTGGTCGCGTATTTCCAGAGCTCGACCGAAGGCTATTTCGGCGTCGGCATCGACGGCACCACCTGCCTGGACGCCTGGGCCAACGGCAATCCCGGCTTCGACGGCATGGATCTGGGCGACGAGGTCTACCCGACCATGAGCCCCAGCGGCCGCCTGGCCCGCACCGACCCGGACGAGTACATCTACCATTTCCCCGACGGCAATGCCGGCATCGCCCGGGCGCTGGTGCGGTCGCTGATCCCGGCCGCCATGCCCGGCAGCACCATGGAGGACCTGGTCCTCGCCCAGGCCGATTACGGCAGGCTGGATGTCGACGGCCAGCCGGTGCGGATCCGGCTGGGCTCCACTGTGGTCCGGGTGAAGCACCAGGGCGACCCGGCCTCGGCGAAGGCGGTCGACGTGGCCTATGTGCAGGACGGCAAGCTGCGCACGGTCCAGGCCGGCCATGTGGTGCTGGCCTGCTGGCACCGGGTGATCCCGTTCCTGACCGACGAGCTGCCGGCGGCGCAGGTCGAGGCGCTGCGCGACCAGCAGAAGGTGCCGCTGATCTACACCAACGTGCTGATCCGCAACTGGACCGCCTTCGCGAAGCTCGGCATCGAAGGCTTCGAGTCGCCGGGCCATTTCTGGTCGGGGGCGGAGATCGACTTCCCGGTCAGCATGGGCGGCTACGGCTTCGCCGACACGCCGGAGGACCCGGTGCTGCTGCATCTCAGCAAGGTGCCGCTGCAGCCCGGCCTGTCGTCGCGCGAGCAGTCGCTGGCCGGCCGCATCCAGCTGACCCAGCTGACCTTCGAGGACATGGAGCGCGAGATCCGCGACCTGCTGGGCCGGGCCCTGTCGGGCGGCGGCTTCGATCCGGCGCGCGACATCGAGGCGATCACCGCGAACCGCTGGTCGCACGGCTACGCCTATGAATACATGCGGCCCTGGGACGCCTTCTGGCCGGACGGTCCGCTGCCGATCGTGGCGGCCCGCAAGCCCTGGGGCCAGATCGCGATCGCCAATGCCGATTCCGGCGCCTATGCCTATGTCCACTCGGCGATCGACCAGGCCACAAGGGCGGTGCGCGAGCTGCTGGGCACGCCCGACGGCGCCCCGGCCTTCGCCGACTTCCCCGGCCCGCCGCGCGACCAGCTCGGGCTGCTGTAGGCTAGGAGGGCTGGCGTGGCGCCGTGGGTTCGGCCGACGATGCCGCCCGCGGCGCCCTCCTCCCGCGGGTGTTGACCAGGACCACCCCGGCGATGGCGACCGCGCCGCCCAGCAGCGTCTGCGGCCCCGGCGTCTCGCCCAGCAGCGGCACGGCGATGGCGGTGGCGACCGGCGGCACGAGGTACAGGAAGTTCGTCGCCCGCGCCGCGCCGAAATGGCCCAGCGCATAGGTCCAGGTGGCGTAGCCGATGGCGGCCGGCAGCACGCCGAGCCCGATCACCGTGGCGATGGTCGTCGCGCCGGCCCGCGGCAGCTCGCCCGCCGCCTCCGGCAGCCAGGGCGACAGCCACAGCGCGCCGGCCAGCAGCGTCCAGGCGGTACAGGCCAGGGCACCGTATCGCGCCACCAGCGGCTTCTGCAGCACGACGTAGCAGGCCATGCACAGCGCCGACCCCAGCACCAGGCTGGCGCCGGCGCCGAAGGCCAGGCCGCCCGGCTGGGCCGAGGCGATCAGGGCGATGCCGGCGAAGCTGACCAGCGTGCCGGCCCAGCCGCGGGCGCCGAAGCGCTCCCCCAGCACCAGCCGGGCCAGCAGCGCGGTCAGGATCGGCGCGGTGTTGACGATGAAGCTGGCGGCCCCGGCCGCGACGCTGCGCTGCCCGCTGTTCAGCAGGATGTTGTAGGCGGCGATGCCGATCAGCCCGCACAGGGCGAAGCGCAGCAGGTCGGGCAGGGCCGGCCGCGCCGGTCGGCGCCAGGCCAGCCAGGCCAGCACCAGCACCGCCGCCACGGCAAAGCGGGCGGCGGCCAGCGGCACCGGCTGCAGCTCGCGCAGCGCCAGGCGGATCGCCGGGAAGGCCGCGGCCCAGGACAGGATGGTGACGGCCACGGCGGCATAGGCCCGGCGGGCCTGGGGGGCGCGGCTGGACACGGATGCACCTCGGGTCGACTCAGGGCCACCGTTCTCGCACCGGCCGTGCTGTTGACATACGGCACCGATCGAGCGCGAGCTGTGTGCATGGATCACAGCTCGACGTCCGAACGCTTATTGGCCGGACGGCCGCCGCTCGACAGCCTCGACACCGTCTGCGTCGTCGCCCGTCACGATTCCTTCAGTGCGGCCGCCGAGGCGCTCGGGCTGACCCATGGCGCGGTCAGCCGGCGCGTCGCCGCGGTCGAGGCATGGCTCGGCACCGCCCTGTTCGAGCGCCACGGCCGCGGCGTGCGCCTGACCCCGGACGGGCAGCGCTTCGTCTCGCGGGTCGAGGCGGCGTTCCGTCTGATCGACGAGGCCGCGGTGCGCTGGCGCCGCCGGCGCGGGCCGGAGGTGGTGCGGATCAGCGTGGTGCCGGGCTTCGCCAAGCTCTGGCTGTTCGAGCGGCTGGCGGCGCTGGAGCAGGGCGATCCGGCGCTGCGGGTCGAGATCGCGGTCGAGGGCCGCAACGCCGATGTCGAAGGCGGCGAGGTCGACCTGGCGGTGCGCTATGGCGCGGGTAGCTGGCCCGGAACCCAGGCCGTCCGCCTGCTGCCGGAGCGGCTGTATCCGGTGGCACACCCCGATCTGGCGCGGCGGCTCGGCCTGTCGCCGGACGGGATGCTGCGGGCGCCGCTGCTGCATGATTCCGATCTGACCGGCTGGCGCGCCTGGTTCGGATCCTGTGGGATCACGCTGAAGCCGCGGCCGCAGGACCGGCGTTTCGAGGACTACACGCTGGTCCTGGCGGCGGCGGAGGCCGGCCTCGGCATCGCCCTGGCCCGGGCGCCGTTCTCCGACCGTGCGGTCCGGGCGGCCGGCCTGGCGCGGCTGGGCGAGCACGCGGTGCCGAGCCCCCTCACCTACCATCTGGTCACTCGCACCGGCGGCAGCCGGCCAGCCGTCGCCGCGCTGGCCGCGCGGATGTTGGAGTTCGCTGCTTCCTCGTAGGTTATCCCGCCCGCACCGCCTGCAGCAGGCTGGTCGTCGCGAAGCCGTCCGGGATCAGGCCCTTGGAGACCTGCCAGGCGCGGATCGCCCCACGCGTCGCCGGCCCGATCAGCCCGTCCGGCGCGCCGCCGGTGGCGAAGCCCCGGGCCACCAGCAGCGACTGCAGCTCCAGCACCTCGTTGCGCGACAGCGGCTGCTCGCCCCGCGGCCAGGCCCCGACGATCGGGCCGCCGCCGGCCAGCCGGTCGGACAGCGTGGCGACCGCGAGCGCGTAGCTGGTCGAGTTGTTGTACTTCATGATCACGCTGAAGTTCGGGCCGACCAGGAAGGCCGGGCCGCGCGCGCCCGCCGGGGTGATCACCGAGCTGTCGCCCAGCGCCGGCAGGCTGCGGCCGGAGACCGGCTTCACCCCCAGCGCCGCCCACTGCGCCACCAGCCGCCTGGTGCTCAGCTCCGCCACCGAATAGTCGAAGCCGGGCGGCAGCGTCACCTCGACGCCCCAGGGCTGGCCGCGCTGCCAGCCCGACTGCGCCAGGTAGTTGGCGGTCGAGGCCATGACGTCGGGGATGCTGCCCCAGATGTCGCGGCGGCCGTCGCCATCGGCGTCGACGGCGGAGCTCAGGAACACCGTCGGCAGGAACTGGGTGTTGCCCATGGCGCCGGCCCAGGAGCCGAGCATGCGGTCGCGGCTGATGTCGCCCTGCTGCAGGATCTGCAGCGCGGCGAAGAGCTGTTCCTTGAAGAAATCCTGGCGCCGCCCCTCATAGCCCAGGGTGGCCAGGGCGTCGATCACCTCGGTGGTGCCGAAGTTCTGGCCGTAATTGCTCTCGATGCCCCAGATCGCGGTGATGACCTGCTTCGGCACGCCGTAGCGCTGCTCGACGGCGTTCGCGGTCGATCCCCATTGCGCCAGCATCGCCTGGCCGTTGCGGATGCGGTCGGCCGAGACCGCACCGTCGAGATAGGTCCAGATGGCGCGGGTGAACTCAGCCTGCGACTGGTCGGAGTCGATCACGTTCGGCAGGAACTGCACGGTGTCGAAGGCGGTGGCCAGCGTCGCCTCGCTGATGCCGCGCGCCGCGGCCTCGGCCCGGAACGCCGCCACCCATTGCGGGAAGCTCTGCGCCTCGGACTGGGCTGGGGGAAAGGCCTGGGCGCCGGGCGTCGGGGTCGGCACCACCGGCTGGCCCTGGCCCGAGCTCTGGCAGGCGGCCAGCAGCACCACCCCGGCCAGCACCGCCATCCGCGTGGTCATCGACATGGGCCCTCTCCGCAATTCCGAATCAGTCGGTGAACGTCGCGGCAAAGTGCCCCGAGATCAAGGCCGGACCGCGGCAGGGCCGCCGCAAATGCCGCGCGGCGGTCACCCCTGCGGCGCGCCGGGGAAGGCATCGAGCGGGATCTTCAGGTAGCGCCGGCCATTGCTTTCGGGCTCGGGCAGGCGGCCGCCGCGGATGTTCACCTGCAGCGCCGCCAGCATCAGCGCCGGCAGCGGCAGCGTCCGGTCGCGGTCCTGGCGCAGCGCCACGAACTCGGCCTCCGACACGGCGGCGACGTGGATGTTGCGCTCCTTCTGGTCGGCGACGGAGCTCTGCCAGCGCGGCTCGCGGCCGTCCGGCTGGTAGTCGTGCCCGGTGAACAGGCGGGTCTCGTCCGGCAAAGCCAGGATGCGCTGGATCGAGGCCCAGAGCTGGCGCGCGTCGGCGCCCGGAAAGTCGGCCCGCGCCGTGCCGCCATCGGGCATGAACAGGGTGTCGTGGATGAAGGCGGCGTCGCCGACGAGATAGGTGATCGAGGCCATGGTGTGACCCGGGCAGAACAGCACCCTGGCCTCCAGCGACCCGATCTGAAAGCGGTCGCCGTCGCGGAACAGCCGGTCCCAGCCCGAGCCGTCGGTCGGCTGGTCCGGCAGGTTGTAGATCTCCTGCCACAGCGCCTGGACGCCGGCGACCTTCTCGCCGATCGCCGTCGGCGCGCCGGTCTTCGCCTTCAGATAGGCGGCGGCCGAGAAGTGGTCGGCATGCGGATGGGTGTCGAGGATCCAGGCGACCCGCAGCCCGGACCGCGCGACATGGTCGAGGATCAGGTCGGCGTTGCGGGTGGAGACGGTGCCGGATTTCAGGTCGAAATCCAGCACCGGGTCGATGATCGCGCAGTCGCCGGTCCCGGGATCGGCCACGACATACTGCACGCTGCCGGTCCGCGGGTCGAAGATGGCGTGGATGGCGGGCGGCGCGCCGGCCGGTGTCATGGTCGATCGCTCTTGGCTGCTCGTGGAAGACTCTCCGACCATGCTGGCAAAATAATCTGTCGACGGGAATTTCAACCTGACATGAACACGGGAGGCTGAATTCCAAATTTCAGCCCGTATCGGCAACAATAGCACCATAAATGTCGTGAAGCTCTATCATGGGATTGCGCAGTATTTCGCTCGGATTGACATACGATCGGCGTCCAATCTTAGAAACGACACAGCGAATCGCTGGGGATCGATACGAAAGACGGGACGACGTGCGGGTTCTCTGCCGATGGCCGGTGAAATTCCGGACTCTCGTCCTCCGCGGCATGCAGAGGCCCTCAGCTGCGGGCGCGCAGCTCGGCCTGGGCGCGGCCGATGATGCCGGGGTAGCGCTTGTCCGGATACCACGGCATCTCGGCGATCCGGTCGAAGCCGGGGATCGCCTCCATGTGCTGCAGCATGCGCCGGCGCATCTCCGCGTCGGGCAAGGGGCCCCGCAGGGCGGCGATGTTCTCGGCGGCGTGGTCGGGATCGGCGGTCGCCGGCAGCGCACAGGTCACGGTCGGGTGCGAGATCACCCATTTCAGGAAATACGACGCCCAGCTGCCGATGCCGATCTCGGCAGCGAAATCGGGCAGCGGCCGGCCTTCGACGACTTTGAACAGACGCGCCTTCTCGAACGGCATATTGGTCAGGACGGCAGTGCCGCGCTCCGCGGCGGCGGGCAGCACCCGCTCCTCGGCGCGCCGGTTGAAGATCGAGTAATTGACCTGCACGACATCGAGATCGCCGCGTTCCACCCAGCCGGCCAGCGGCTCCAGATACGCGCTCTCGAAATGGGTCACGCCGATAAGTCGGATCCGTCCCTCCTTCTTCCAGGCACGCAGAGTGGGGACGATGAGGTCGACATTGACCAGGCTGTGGCATTGCATCAGGTCGATGCGGCCGCGCCACAGCCGGTCCTCCGACAGCCGCAGGCTGCGCAGGGCATGGCTCTCATCGGCCAGGAAGTCGCCTGTTGACCAGATCTTGTTGGCGACGAAGATCCGGTCGCCGATGCCGAGCGCGGTCGCGAAGTCCCCGACCGTGGTCTCCGCGGTGCCGTAGAGGGGCGAGGTGTCGACCACCCGGGCGCCGCCCTCCCAGGTGCGGCGCAGCACCTCGCGCAGATGGTCGCGCGGCGCGCCCGGGATGGTGTCGAAGGTCAGGAAGGTGCCGAGGCCGATCGCCGGCAGCGCCTCGTTGGTGCGCGGCACGGTCCGGGTGATGATGCCGTCCGCGGCGGCGGGCTGCTGGGCGCGGACGGCCGAGGGGCCGAGCAGTGCCGGTGCCGCGGCGAGAAGGCCGAGCGCCCCGCGCATCAGGCCGCGCCGATCGGTGGGAAGGAAAGGCTCCTGTCGCATCGCCGTGATCCGCTCCGGAATGTGTGCGCCGCGGACTCTAGCGGCCGTCGCGGCGGCAGATGCGCCGGATCCTGACCTGCCCGCGCCCGATCCTGACCCGATCGGCGGGCGGGATGCGTCGGCGGGGCACACTGACACCCGACAGGACCCGGCCTATCCTCGGAGCGTCGGTCGAGACCGGAGCACCGCATGGCATACGAGCGCAGGATCGAGCCGCGGGCCACCGGCTGGCGCAGCTTCGCCTGGGCCGGCGGCGTCTTCGACACGGCGCGCCGGCCCTACACCGAGGCGGTCGAGGGCACGATCCTGATCCCGCATCACCTGGTGCTCGTCACCCTCGCGGGCGGGGCATCCCATCAGGAGGTGGTCTCGTCCTGCGGCCACCGCTATGTCGGCAGCGACCGGCCGGGCGCGGTGTCCTTCGTGCCGGCCGATTGCGAGCGCCGGCTGCGGCTGCGCGGCGTCGAGTCGGAATGGGCGTCGATCTCGCTCGACCCGGCGCTGCTGCAGGACGAGGTGTTCGAACCGGCCGGGCGATCGCTGGACGGCGCCGCCTTCACCAACCAGGAGGCGCCCTTCCTGGCCGGCATGGTGGCGGAGGCCGCGCGCCTTGCCGCGGCGGAAGGCGGGCTGGACCGGGCCTATGGCGAGGCGATGTCCTGGGCCCTGGCCCATCACCTCGTCCGGCGCTACGGCCACGCCGCGCCCGCCGGCGGCCCGCGCCGCTGGGCGCTGCCGCCCTGGCGCCTGCGCCGCATCGCCGACTATGTCGACGCCCATCTCGGCGCGGAGATCCGGATCGCCGACCTCGCCGGCCTCGTCGGGCTCTCGCCCGGCCGGCTACACCGGGCGTTCCGGGAAACGACGGGCCGCACGCCGCTCGCCTTCATCAGCGACAGGCGGATCCGCCGCGCCATGCGGATGCTCGAGGCCGAAGGCGGCTCGATGGCCGAGATCGCGCTGCGCTGCGGCTTCGTCAGCCCGAGCCATTTCGCCCGCCTGTTCCGCAGCGTCGCCGGCATGGCCCCGTCGCGCTATCGCGCGTTGAATGGGGCCGGCCCGCGAGACCTGGCACCGGGCCGGCATCCGGATGGGACCGGATGCCGCAGCGGCCCGGTGTAAGGGGACGCCGGTCCGCTTCCCTGGCACAGTTGTACGACAAACGGAACGTATCCTTCTCCTTCCCGGATTCCTGGACCCGGCGCGCAGGCGGCGGTTCGCCGTGCATGGCCGGTCGCAGAGACGGAGCTGTCCATGGCTGTCGAACTCAACATCAATGGCCGGACCGAGCGCATCGACGCGCCGCCGGAGATGCCCCTGCTGTGGGCGCTGCGCGACGAGCTCGGGCTGGTCGGCACCAAATTCGGCTGCGGCGTCGGGTTGTGCGGCGCCTGCACCGTGCATCTCGACGGCGCCGCGGTGCGCGCCTGCCAGACCGCGATCGGCGATGTCGGCGGCGCCAAGATCGTCACCATCGAGGCGATCGGCGCCACCGACATCGGCGCCCGGCTGCAGCAGGCCTGGCTGGCCTTCGACGTGATGCAGTGCGGCTACTGCCAGGCCGGGCAGATCATGTCCGCCGCCGCGCTGCTGGCCACCACCCCGGCCCCCGGCGACGACGACATCGACTCCGCCATGGCCGGCAATCTCTGCCGCTGCGGCACCTACACCCGCATCCGCACCGCCATCCACAAGGCGGCCGAGCGGAAGGCGGCGGAAGGGAGGGCCGGCTGATGGGACACATCCTTCCTGACGCCGGCCCCATGGACGGCAGTCTGGGCCGGCGTGCCTTCCTCAAGGCCTCGCTGCTGGTCGGCGGCGGGCTTCTGATCGACGCCACCCTGCCGGTCCCGGCGACCGCCGCCGGCGGCGGCGCTGGCACGCTCGGCGCCTTCATCGCCATCGCGCCGGACGGGCGGGTGACGATCACCGGCAAGAACCCGGAGATCGGCCAGGGCATCAAGACGTCGCTGCCGATGATCATCGCCGACGAGCTGGACGTCGACTGGGACCAGGTCACCGTCACCCAGGCGATGGTGAACGAGGCCGCCTATGGCCCGCAGACGGCGGGGGGCAGCCGGGCCACGCCGGCCAACTGGATGCCGATGCGCCAGGTCGGCGCCGCGGCGCGGGCGCTGCTGGTCGACGCCGCGGCGCGGCGCTGGGGCGTGCCGGCCGACAGCGTCACCACCCGGTCCGGCCGGCTGCTGCACGAGGCCAGCGGGCGCTCCCTGGGCTGCGGCGAGGTCGCGGCCGACGCCGCGGCGCTGCCGATGCCCGATCCGGGCACGGTCCGGCTGAAGGACCCGGCCGAGTTCCGCATCATCGGCAAGCCGACCGGCGGCTGCGACAGCCCGAAGGTGGTCCGGGGCGAGCCGATCTTCGGCATCGACACCCGGTTGCCCGGCATGCTGTACGCGGTGTTCGAGCGCTGCCCGGTGTTCGGCGGCACGCTGACATCCGCCGATCTCGACGCCGCCCGCGGCCAGCCCGGCGTGCGCCAGGTGTTCACGGTCAAGGGCAACGGCCGGCCGGAAAGCCTGGTCGACGGCGTCGCGGTGCTGGCGACCAACTGGTGGCTGGCCAACCAAGCGCGGCAGGCGCTGAAGGTCGAATGGGACGAGGGCCCCGGCGCAGCCCAGAGCACCGACGGCTACGACGCCCGGGCCAAGGCCCTGTTCGACGGCACGCCGCAGGCCGAGCTGTTCCGCGCCGGCGACGTCGAGGGCGCGCTGGCCGGGGCCGCGAAGCGGATCACGGCGGACTACGCCTATCCGTATCTGTCGCATGCGCCGCTTGAGCCGCAGAACTGCACCGCGCTCTATCGTGCGGACAGCACGCTGGAGCTGTGGGCGCCGACCCAGATGCCGGAGCGCGGCCGCGGCCTGGTGGCCGAGGCGCTGGGGCTGAAGCCCGAGGCGATCACCATGCACATGCCGCGCATCGGCGGCGGCTTCGGCCGGCGGCTGATGAACGATTATGTGGTACAGGCGGCGGCGATCGCGCGGCAGGTGCCGGGCACGCCGGTCAAGCTGGTGTGGTCGCGGACCGAGGACATCCAGCACGACTTCTACCGCCCGGCCGGCTGGCACCGCTTCACCGCCGGCTTCGACGCGGCCGGCAAGCCGACCGTGTTCACGGGCCATTTCGTCACCCTGACCCGGGGCGGCAAGCCGGTGTCGGGCGGCGAGTTCGACTTCCAGGAGCTGCCGGCGCTGATGACGCCGAACCTGCTGTTCGCCCAGTCCGGCATCGACAGCGTGGTGCCGACCGGGCCGATGCGGGCGCCGCGGTCGAACGGCCTGGCCTGGGCCTACCAGTCCTTCCTCGACGAGGTGGCGCAGGCGGCCGGCAGCGACCTGCCGACGCTGCTGCTCGGGCTGCTCGGCGAGCCCCGGGCGCTGCCGGCGCGGCAGGGGTCGCAGGTGCAGTTCCACACCGGCCGGGCCCGCGGCGTGATCGAGAAGGCGCTGGTGATGTCCAGCTGGCCGGTCAGGCCGGCGGCCGGCAGCGGCAAGGGCTTCGCCTTCTACTTCTGCCATCTCGGCTATTTCGCCGAGGTGGTGGAGGCGGCGGTGGCGCAGGACGGCACGGTGCGGGTGCCGCGGGTCTGGGTGGCCGGCGACATCGGCAGCCAGATCGTCAACCCGTCGGGCGCCGAGAACCAGGTCCGCGGATCGGTGATCGACGGGCTCGGCCAGGCGCTGGGCGGGCTGTCGATCAAGCTGACCGGCGGGCGGGTCGAGCAGGAGAACTTCGACACCTATCCGCTGCCGCGGATCCCGGGCACGCCGGACATCGCAGTCGAGTTCGTCGCCACCGATTTCCCGCCGACCGGCCTCGGCGAGCCGGCGCTGCCGCCGGTGATCCCGGCGCTGTGCAGCGCCGTCTTCGCCGCGACCGGCAAGCGGGTGCGGAAACTGCCGCTGGACACGGCGGGGTTCAGCCGGCCGGCCTAGGCGCAAACGAAAAGGGGCGGCCCGAAGGCCGCCCCTGTCCTCTCTCCGCCGAAGCGAAGCCTCAGAACGTCGTCTCCGGCTGCGACCGCGACTGCTCCTCTCGGGGCAGCTCGGCGCCGGTCTGCTGGTCGATGAACTTCATCGACAGCTTGATCTTGCCGCGGTCGTCGAAGCCCAGGACCTTGACCTTGACCTCGTCGCCGACCTTGACCACGTCCGCCACCTTGGCGACGCGGCCGGGCCGCATCTCCGAGATGTGGACCAGGCCGTCGCGGCTGCCCAGGAAGTTGACGAAGGCGCCGAAATCGACCGCCTTCACCACCTTGCCGTTATAGATCTTGCCGACCTCGGGCTCGGCGACGATGCCCTTGATCCAGTTGATCGCCGCCTCGGCCGCCGTCTCGTCGACCGCCGCCACCTTGATGGTGCCGTCGTCCTCGATGTCGATCTTGGCGCCGGTGGTCTCGGTGATCTCGCGGATCACCTTGCCGCCGGTGCCGATGACTTCGCGGATCTTGTCCTTCGGGATCGAGAAGGTGGTGATGCGCGGGGCGTTCTTGTTGACCTCGCCGCGGGCCGCCGACAGCGCCTTGGACATCTCGCCCAGGATGTGGACGCGGCCTTCGCGCGCCTGCTCCAGCGCGATCTTCATGATCTCCTCGGTGATCGAGGTGATCTTGATGTCCATCTGCAGGCTGGTGATGCCGCGCTCGGTGCCGGCCACCTTGAAGTCCATGTCGCCGAGATGGTCCTCGTCGCCCAGGATGTCGGTCAGGACGGCGAAGCGGTCGCCCTCCTTGATCAGGCCCATGGCGATGCCGGCCACCGGGTTGGACAGCGGCACGCCGCCATCCATCAGCGCCAGCGACGAGCCGCACACCGTGGCCATCGAGGACGAGCCGTTCGACTCGGTGATCTCCGACACCACGCGGATGGTGTAGGGGAACTGCTCCTTCGACGGCAGCACCGGGTGGATCGACCGCCAGGCCAGCTTGCCGTGGCCGATCTCGCGGCGGCCTGGGCTGCCCATGCGCCCCGCTTCACCGACCGAATAGGGCGGGAAGTTGTAGTGCAGCATGAAGTTCTCGCGGTACTCGCCCTCGAGCGCGTCGACGATCTGCTCGTCCTGGCCGGTGCCCAGCGTGGTGACCACCAGCGCCTGGGTCTCGCCGCGGGTGAACAGGGCCGAGCCGTGGGCCCGCTTCAGCACGCCGACTTCGGCGACGATCGGGCGGACCGTCTTGGTGTCGCGGCCGTCGATGCGCAGGCCGGTGTCCAGGACGTTGCCGCGGACGATGTCGCTCTCGAAGTCCTTGAACACCTTGGCGCCGACGGCCAGCTCGGCCTCGTTGCCCTCGAGCAGGGCCAGCGCCTTCTGCTTGACCGCGTCGACCGCGGCGTAGCGGTCCTGCTTGCGGACGATCTTGTAGGCGTCGCGCAGCTCGCCGGCGACGGCCTGGAACTTGCCGCGCACGGCGGCGACCTCGGCCGGCTCCTCGGTCAGGGCCCAGGGCTCCTTGGCGCACAGCTCGGCCAGCTCGATGATCGCCTGGATCACCTGGCGGGACGCGGCGTGGCCGAAGGCGACGGCGCCGAGCATGATCTCCTCGGTCAGCTCATGCGCCTCGGACTCGACCATCAGCACGCCTTCGTCGGTGCCGGCGACCACGAGGTCCAGCTGGCTCTCGGCGGTCTGGGCGATCGTCGGGTTCAGGACGTACTGGCCGTCGATGTAGCCGACGCGGGCGGCGCCGATCGGGCCCAGGAACGGGATGCCCGAGATGGTCAGGGCGGCGGAGGCGCCGACCAGGGCCGCGATGTCCGGATCATTCTCCAGATCGTGGCTCAGCACCGTGGCGACGACCTGGGTCTCGTTGCGGTAGCTCGGGTGGAACAGCGGGCGGATCGGGCGGTCGATCAGGCGGCTGACCAGCGTCTCGTTCTCGGACGGGCGGCCTTCGCGCTTGAAGAAGCCGCCCGGGATCTTGCCGGCGGCGAACGCCTTCTCCTGATAGTTCACGGTCAGCGGGAAGAAGTCGAACTTCGACTTCTGCTTCGACCCGACCGCGGTGCAGAGCACGACGCTCTCACCATAGGTGACGAGCACGGCGCCATCGGCCTGGCGGGCGATCTTGCCCGTCTCGAGGACCAGCTTGCGGCCGCCCCAGTTGATCTCTTTGCGATAGATGTTGAACATCGCTTTTCCTTCCATCGGACACCCCGTGCCGCAGAGGCCTATCGGGGTCGGGCCGCTCCACGCCGGGCCCGGGGGCAAATACGACAAGCGCCGCCGGCTGGGGGCCGGCGGCGCGAATGTCACGAAACCAGAAACTCCGTCCCTGTCGTCATCCTCGCGAAAGCGAGGATCTCGTCACGTCCAAAACGGATGGAGATTCCCGCTTTCGCGGGACTGACATGGGAAGGAGGGTGCATAGGCAGGGTCAGCGACGCAGGCCGAGACGCTTGATGATCTCGTCGTAGCGCACGACGCTCTTGCGCTTGAGATAGTCGAGCAGGCGGCGGCGGCGGCCGACCATGATCAGAAGACCCCGACGGCTGTGGAAGTCCTTCGAGTGGGTCTTCAGGTGTTCGGTCAGGTTGGCAATGCGCTCGGACAGGATCGCGACCTGCACCTCCGGCGAACCGGTGTCCCCGGGCTTGGGGGCGTAGGTGCCAATGACTTCCTGCTTGCGCTCCGGCGTAATCGACATCGTGGTCTCCTGAATCAGAGGTTGAGGATGCGCACCGGCCGGATCTCGCCGCCGTCGATACGGGCCAGGGCCACGGGGGCGTCCCCGCAGGTGACCAGAACGATGGCGTCCGGGTTGTCCGGATCGAGATCGAGGGCGGCGATCCGCTCCCGATCCGAGCGCCGTAGCAGCGCGACCGACTGGCCGTGCCGCATCCGTTGCGCTTCAGCTTCCGTCAGGGCCACCGCCGGGATGTCGTCCAGCGGGGTCTCGACCGGAAGCAGAATGCCGTCGAGGGCCGATTGCTCGGCCCCCGGCTGCTTGGCTAGCGCGTCGATATGCTCCAAGGGGACCGCGTCGTCAAGGCCGAAGGGCCCGACTCGCGTGCGGCGCAATGCGACGATGTGTCCCACCGTGCCGAGGGCGAGGGCGATGTCGCGGGCCAGGCCGCGCATATAGGCGCCCTTGCCGGACTGCACGTCGAAGGTGGCGTGGTCGCGGTCGGGGATCTCGGCCAGGCGCAGGTCGTCGATCCGGATCAGCCGCGGCGCCAGCTGCACCGCCTCGCCGGCGCGGGCCAGGTCGTAGGCGCGCTCGCCATCGACCTTGATCGCGGAGAAGGCCGGCGGCACCTGGCTGATCTCGCCGATGAAACGCGGGATGATCGCGGCGATGGCGTCGGGCTCCGGGCGCATTTCGCTGGTCGCGGTGACCCGGCCTTCGGTGTCGTCGGTGTCGCGCGCCTCGCCCCAGCGCACGGTGAAGCGGTAGGTCTTCTCGCCATCCATGGCGTAGGGCACGGTCTTGGTGGCCTCGCCCAGCGCGATCGGCAGGATGCCGCTGGCCAGCGGGTCCAGCGTGCCGGCATGGCCGGCCTTCTCGGCGTCGAACAGCCGGCGGATGCGGCCGACCACCTGGGTCGAGGTGACGCCGACCGGCTTGTCGACCACCACCCAGCCATGCACCGGGCGGCCGCGCTTCCTACGCGCCATTGGTGTCGTCTGCCCTGTCGTCCGACCGCTCTTCGTCGTCGGACAGGTCGCGGGCGATCACGTCCTGGTGCAGCAGCGTGTTGATCTTCTGCGCATAGTCGAACGAGGTGTCGGCCTGGAAGCTGAGCTGGGGCGTGTGGCGCAGCCGGACGGTCTTCGCGACCTGGCCGCGCAGGAAGGATGCGGCGCGGCGCAGCGCCGGGAGCACGACGTCCATCTTGTCGCCGTTCAGCGTGGTGACGAAGACGGTGGCGTGCTTCATGTCCGGGCTGGGCCGGACCTCGGAGACGGTGATCGAGACGCCGGCAAGGTCGGGGTCGTGCAGCTCGCCGCGCAGCAGGATGGCGGCCAGGGCGTGACGCAGCTCCTCGCCGACGCGCAGCTGGCGTTGGCTCGGGCCATTGGCAGTGTTGTGTCGCATGGGGGTCGTTCTCAAAACGCCGCGGTCCGGCATAGCCGGACCGGGGGGAAGGATCCATCCGCCGCCGATCGAGAATAGTCCCGATCGGCGGCGATGGTGCAGGAAATCAGGAAGCCCGGCCCTAGAGCGCGCGGACCTCCTCGACCAGCTCGAAGCACTCGATCACGTCGCCGGCGCGGATGTCGTCGTAGTTCTCGAAGGCCATGCCGCATTCGTAGCCTTCGCGCACTTCGCGGACTTCGTCCTTGAAGCGCTTCAGGGTCTTCAGCGTGCCCTCGTGGACCACGACGTTGTCGCGCAGCAGGCGGACACCGGCGCCGCGCTTGACCACGCCGTTGGTGATCATGCAGCCGGCGACCTTGCCGACCTTGGTGATGTTGAACACCTCGCGGATCTCGGCATTGCCGATGTAGTTCTCGCGCATCTTCGGCGCCAAGAGGCCGGTCAGGGCCGCCTTCACGTCGTCGATCACGTTGTAGATGATCGAGTAGTAGCGGATCTCCACACCGTCGCGCTTGGCCATCTCCCGCGCCTGCGGGTTGGCGCGGACGTTGAAGCCGATCAGCATGGCGCCGGTCGACGCGGCAAGGGTGACGTCGCTCTCGGTGATGGCGCCGACCGCGGAGTGCAGCACCCGCACCTTGACCTCGACATTGTCGCCCGCGGCCTTCTCCAGCGACCCGGCGATGGCTTCGACCGAACCCTGCACGTCACCCTTGATGATGACCGGCAGCTCCTTCGCCTCGCCCTCGCGGATCTTCTCGAACATCTGCTCGAGCGAGCCGCGCGCGGTGGCGACGTGAGAGGCCTCGCGCCGCTTGCGGGTGCGGAACTCGGTGATCTCGCGGGCCCGGCTCTCGCTGTCGACGACCACGAAGTCGTCGCCGGCGAGCGGCGTGCCGTTGAGACCCAGGACCTCGACCGGCTGGGCCGGGCCCGCCGATTTCAGGTTCTGGCCGCGATCGTCGAGCAGGGCACGCACGCGGCCCCATTCGCCGCCGGTGACGAAGATGTCGCCGACCTTGACGGTGCCGCGCTGGACCAGGACGGTCGCGACCGAACCGCGGCCGCGCTCCAGCTTCGCCTCGATCACCGAGCCTTCGGCCGGACGATCCGGGTTGGCCTTGAGGTCCAGCACCTCGGCCTGCAGCAGGATGGTCTCGACCAGCTTGTCGAGGCCGGCGCCGGTCTTGGCCGAGACCGGGACGTCGAGCGTCTCGCCGCCCATCTCCTCGACCACGATCTCGTGCTGCAGCAGCTCGGTGCGCACGCGCTCGGGCTTGGCGTCGGGCAGGTCGATCTTGTTGATGGCGACGATGATCGGCACCCCCGCCGCGCGGGCGTGGCGGATGGCCTCGATCGTCTGCGGCATGACGCCGTCATTGGCGGCCACCACCAGCACGACGATGTCGGTGGTGTTGGCGCCGCGGGCGCGCATCTCGGTGAAGGCGGCGTGGCCCGGCGTGTCGATGAAGGTGACGCGCTGGCCCGATTCGACCTGCACCTGATAGGCGCCGATGTGCTGGGTGATGCCGCCGGCCTCGCCCGACACCACATTGGTGTGCCGCAGGGCGTCCAGCAGCGACGTCTTGCCGTGGTCGACATGGCCCATGATGGTCACGACCGGGGGCCGCGACTGCAGATTCTCCGCCACGTCCTCGTCGCCGCGCAGGCCGATCTCGACGTCGGATTCGGCCACGCGCTTTACCTTATGTCCAAATTCCGCGACCACCAGCTCGGCGGTGTCGGCATCGATCGACTGGGTGATGGTGGCCATCACGCCCATGCGCATCAGCGACTTGACCACGTCGCCGCCGCGCTCGGCCATGCGGTTGGCCAGCTCCTGAACGGTGATGACCTCGGGGATCACCACCTCGCGGGAGAACTTCTCCTGGTTCTGGCTCAGCTGGGCCAGGCGCTCGCGTTCACGGGCCCGGCGCATCGCCGCCAGGCTGCGGCCGCGGGTCTCGCCGTCGTCGCTGAGGGCCTGAACCACGGTCATCTTGCCGGAGCGGCGCTTCGGCTCGGACTTGCCGGGGCCGGGGGCGCGCCGGGGCGGGCTGGCCGGGGCGCCGCGGCCGGGCAGGGCACCGCGGCCGGCAGGGGCGCCTCGACCAGGACCGCTGCTGCGACGGCGGCTGTCCTCTTCATCATCGGCCGTGGCCGGGACGCCGCGCACCGGCTCGGCCGGGGCCCGGGCCGCGGCGGCCTGGCCGGAACGGTCGGCGGCGGCCTTGCGGCGGGCGTCCTCGGTGGCGCGCTCGGCGTCGCGGCGCTTCTGCTCCTCGTCGAGCAGGAAGCGCTCCTCGTCGATCTTGCGCTTGGCCTCGCTCTCGATGGCGTTGAGCTCGTCCAGCTCGCGCCGACGCAGAGATGCGGGATCGAGCGGCGCGGCGGGTTCCGGCGCGACCTCGACGACCTCGGTGTCCAGCACCATTTCGGGCTCGTCCGGCTCGGGCAGGTGCCGGCGGGCCTCCTCCTCGCGCAGGGCGACCTGCAGGGCGCGCTGCCGCGCCTCGCGTTCGGCCTGCGAGAGAACCCGTCCGCCCAGCATGCCGCCGCCGCCGCCACCACCGCGGGCGCTGCGGCCGGGCTGGCCTTCGGCCGCCCGCCGTGCCGCCGCGCCGCCGTCGGCGAGGGCCGTGTTGGTGCCGCCGCGCTGGCGCTTGACCTCGACGGTCACCGCCTTGGAGCGGCCGTGGCTGAATTGCTGGCGCACCTGGCCCCCATCGCCCGGCTTCCCACCGAGAGTGAGCTTGGGCTTCGCACTGCCCAGCGACAGCGTCTTGCGATCCTGTTCCTTGCTATCCGTCATATCGTCCAGCGTGATCCGCCGCTATCCCTGCACAGAGAAGGCCGGCGCGGCATTCGATGCCTCGTCGACCACACCACGTCCAGCCGGTCCGTCGGCTCGACCACGAATTCCGTTCAGCCGCGCCGCTTCCGCGACCAGCCGTTCCGCCAGCCCGCCGCGAGCGATCGCAGCGTGTACCATGCGGTCCCGGGCAAAGGCCATCCCGAGTGCGTCGGCGGAGAAGATCTCCACAAGTGGCACCGGCCGGACCGCGGCGGCCAGGGCTGCCAGCTTGGCTCGCCCGTCCGCCGCACCGTCCGATGCTGCCAGCAGCACCGCGGCGCGGCCCTCGGCCAGCCACGCATGCACTTTCTCATATCCGGCCACCGCCTGTCCCGCCCGGCGTGCCATCCCGATGAGATCGATGCAGCTCCGATGCAGGAGCGCTTCGACCCGATCGACCAGATCGTCCGGGACGCGGACCGACTGGCGCGCCGCCTTGGCGAACAGGCCCTTGGCCTGGGCCCGACGCAGCGCCTCGCGCTCGGCGGACACCCACAGGCCGCGGCCCGGCAGCCGTTCCGCCAGATCGGGCACGACCTCGCCATCGGGGCCGACGACGAAGCGAATCAGCTCCGCCTTCGACCGCACGGTTCCGGTCGCGATGCAGCGCCGCTCGGGCCCTTCGGCCTCGGGCAGGTCTGCGTCCTCGGGGGAAATGGCGGTCGGGTCGCTCAGGCCTTCTCCTCCTCCTCGAACCAATGCGCCCGCGCCTGCATGATCAGGGCGTTGGCATCGTCGAGGGAAATCGTCTTTTCGCCGAGAATCTCGACCAGCTCGTCGCCGGCCAGGTCCGCCAAATCGTCCAGGGTCTTGACCCCGTTCTCGCCGAGCTTGACCAGGATCGCCGGGGTCAATGCCTCCAGCGCCGCCAGGTCGTCGGCCACACCGAGCTCTTTATACCGCACGGTCAGCTGCCGGTCGCGCTCCTCGAGCCAGCGCAGCGCGCGCTCCTGCAGCTCGCCGGCCACGCCCTCGTCGAAGCCCTCGATCTCCGCCAGCTCGTCGAGCGGCGTGTAGGCGATCTCTTCGACCTGACGGAAGCCCTCGGCCACCAGGAGATGGGCGATGACGTCGTCGACGTCCAGGGCCTCCATGAACAATTCGCTGCGCAGCTTGGTCTCTTCCTGGCGGCGCTCGCTCTCCTCGGCCTCGGTCAGGATGTCGATGTCCCAGCCGGTCAGCATCGAGGCGAGGCGGACATTCTGGCCGCGGCGGCCGATCGCCAGCGACAGCTGGTCGTCCGGCACCACCACCTCGATCCGGTTCTGGGTGTCGTCGAGCACCACCTTGGCCACCTCGGCCGGGGCCAGGGCGTTGACCACGAAGGTGGCGGCGTCCCCGGACCAGGGGATGATGTCGATCTTCTCGCCCTGCAGCTCGCCCACCACGGCCTGGACGCGGCTGCCGCGCATGCCGACGCAGGCGCCGACCGGGTCGATCGAGCTGTCCTTGGAGATCACCGCGATCTTGGCGCGGCTGCCCGGGTCGCGGGCCACCGACTTGATCTCGATGATGCCGTCATAGATCTCCGGCACCTCCATGGCGAACAGCTTGGCCATGAACTGGCCGTGGGTGCGGGACAGGAAGATCTGCGGCCCGCGCGGCTCCTCGCGCACGTCGTAGATGAAGGCGCGGACGCGGTCGCCGACCTTGAAATGCTCGCGCGGCAGCAGCTCGTCGCGGCGGATGACGCCCTCGGCGCGGCCGAGATCGACCGTGACGTTACCGTATTCGACGCGCTTGACCGAGCCGTTGACGATCTCGTCGACGCGGTCCTTGTATTCCTCGAACTGGCGGTGGCGCTCGGCCTCCCGCACCTTCTGCACGATCACCTGCTTCGCCGTCTGGGCGGCGATGCGGCCGAAATCGATCGGCGGCAAGTCGTCGATGACGAACTCGCCGGGCTTCATATGCGGCCAGCGCTTGGCCGCGTCCTTGGCGTCCAGCTGCGTGGCCTCATCCTCGACCGTCTCGACGATCTGGCGGTAGCGGCGCAGCTCGATATCGCCCGACTTGCGGTTGATATGGGCGCGGATGTCGTGCTCGTGGCCGTATTTGGAGCGGCCGGCCTTCTGGATGGCCTGCTCCATCGCGGTCAGCACCTCGTCGCGATCGATGCTCTTCTCGCGGGCCACGACATCGGCAACGTGCAGCAGTTCCATAGCCTTGGGCGTTCCTATGCGTCTTGGGTGTCGGGCTGCGGGGCAGCTGCGGCTGCGGCAGCCTCGGCCTGCTCGGCCTCTGCGGCGGCGGCGTCGATCAGGGCGTCGGTGAGGAGCAGCTTCGCCCGCTGGATCTCGGCGAAGGGCAGCCGCACCGGCTCCTCCCCGATCTCCTCGGACCGCAGCAGCACCGTCTCGCCCTCGACCCCGGCCAGGACACCGCGGAAGCGCTTGCGGCCGTCGACCGGGACCCGCGTCTCGAGCCGCGCCTCGTGGCCGAGGAAGCGCTCATAGTCGACGGGCCGGGTCAGCGGGCGGTCGATGCCGGGGGAGGAGACCTCGAGCGTGTAGGCGGTCTTGATCGGATCCTCGACATCGAGGACCGCCGACACCGCGCGGCTGATCTCGGCGCAGTCTTCCACGGTCATGCCGCGACGGTCGATCCGTTCGGCCATGATCTGAAGCTGCGGCCTGTGCTCGCCGCCGGTCATGAGGACACGCACGACCTCATAGCCCATCGCTTCGAGCGACGGCGCCACGATCGCGCGCACCTGATCCACTTGCGTCATCCTCTCCGGCATTCCCCGCGTCCAGAGCCTTGGAAAGCCGTCACCACAACGAAAAAAGGCGGGCCGCAGCCCACCCTCTCAATCGTTTGACCGAACCATAGTCAAGTCAAACGCTATGGGTAACTGCGGTGATATATAGCGATCCGCCACAGATACGCAACCCGATTCGCCGCAAACATCAAAACCGAGGCCGCGCCGGCACCGACTCGGCGCCCGAAGAGCGGCATGATGGAGGGGCGCGACGAAGGAATAGGGCGACCGAGCTACCGGCTATGCCGCGTCCAGCCCGACATGGACGCGGCGGCCGAGGGCCGTCGCGATGTTCACCAGCGCATCCAGGGAGAAGCGGGAAACCCGTCCGCGCAGCAGGTCGTTGATGCGCGGCTGGGTGACGCCGCAATGGGCGGCTGCCTCGGCCTGCGTCCAGCCTTTCTCCCTGATGATCTCGGCGATCTTCATCATCAGCTCGGCGCGGGTCCGCAGATTGGCCGCTTCCTCGGGCGTGTCGGCGACAGCGTCCCACACGCTGTCGAAGCTCTCGAACTCGGTCATCGGGCACCTCGCACAAGGTCGGTGAAGCAGGACCGGGCCAGCTCGATGTCGCGCCTGCTGGTCGTCTGCATCCTCTTCTGGAAGCAATGCAGAACATAGACAGCTTCGGCCCGTCGGGCGGTGTAGATCACCCGGAAGGTTCCGGAGTCGTCCCACACCCTGATTTCCTCGACGCCTTTACCGATCGACGGCATCGGCTTGAAGTCATCGGGTTGCTGCCCGCGTTGCACCTTGTCCAACTGATAGCCAGCGTCCTGGCGGGCTTCGGCCGGGAACGTACGCAGGCCTTCGAGCGAATCCCCCAGGAAGCGGAGCGACTTCATTCACCGTAGTATATCCAAACGGATATAAGCCGCAACTTCTGGCCTGATGACTCGAGGCCCCGCGCTATCCCCGCGGCCGGCGGCGGAAGCGCAGGTAGTAGGGCCGGCCGTGCAGGGCCTTCTCCTCGTAGCGGGTCGGCGGCCAGTCGGCCGGTCGCTCGCGCCAGTCGGCCGGCCCCTCGGCGGTCCAGGCGAAGGCCGGGTTGCGGCGGACGCGCTCCAGCGACCAGTCCAGGAGCGGCGCGTCGTCGGTGGCGATGCGCAGCTCGCCGCCATCCTGCAGCAGGCGGGCCAGGTCGGCCACGGTGTCGTCCTGGATGAAACGGCGATTGTGGTGGCGCAGCTTCGGCCAGGGGTCGGCGAACAGCAGGAAGAGGCGGCCGACCGAGCCGTCCGGCAGCCGGTCCAGGAGCGGCCGCGCGTCGTCGTGCCAGAGCCGGACCATGTCCAGCCCGTCGCGCTCCACCGCCGCCAGCAGCGTCGCCATGCCGTTGATGAAGGGCTCGCAGCCGATGAAGCCGACATCGGGGTGATGTGCTGCCTGCCAGGCCAGGTGCTCGCCGGCGCCGAAGCCGATCTCGACCCACAGCTCGCGCGGCGGGCGCGGGAACAGGGCGGCCGGGTCCAGTGTGCCGCCCTGCTCGGGCAGCGCCACCGTCAGCTGCGGCAGCAGGGTGTCGATCAAAGCAGCGCGGCCGGCGCGGAGCTTTCGCCCATGGCGCCGGCCGTGGAAGTGGCGGCGCTTTTCGGCGCCGCCGTCGGGTTCGCTCATCGGATCAGAAGGCGGAGCGCAGGTCGTCCACCAGGTCCGTCCGCTCCCACGAGAAGCCGCCATCGGCCTCCGGGTTACGGCCGAAATGGCCGTAGGAGGAGGTGCGGGCGTAGATCGGCCGATTCAGGCCGAGATGGGTGCGGATGCCGCGCGGGCTGAGGTTGACCAGCTGCTGCAGCACGTCGGACAGCTTGTCCTCGTCGACCCGGCCGGTGCCCTGGGTGTCGATGTAGACCGACAGCGGATGGGCGACGCCGATGGCGTAGCTGAGCTGGATCACGCAGCGCTCGGCCAGCTCGGCCGCGACCACGTTCTTGGCCAGGTAGCGCGCGGCATAGGCGGCCGAGCGGTCGACCTTGGTCGGGTCCTTGCCGGAGAAGGCGCCGCCGCCATGCGGGGCCGCGCCGCCATAGGTGTCGACGATGATCTTGCGGCCGGTCAGGCCGGCATCGCCGTCCGGGCCGCCGATGACGAAGCGGCCGGTCGGGTTGACGTAGAAATGCGGCTCGTCGCACATCCAGCCATCCGGCAGGACCGAGAGGACGTAGGGGCGGACGATCTCGCGCACCTCGGCCTGGTCCAGGCCATCGGCATGCTGGGTCGAGACCACGACCGAGGTGGCGGCGACCGGCTTGCCGTTCTCGTAGCGCAGCGAGACCTGCGCCTTGGCGTCGGGGCCGAACTGCGGCGCCTTGCCGGAGTGGCGGGCGTCGGCCAGGCTCTTCAGGATCTGGTGCGAGAACTGGATCGGCGCCGGCATCAGCGCGTCGGTCTCGCGGCAGGCGTAGCCGAACATGATGCCCTGGTCGCCGGCGCCCTCGTCCTTGTTGCCGGCGGCGTCGACGCCGACGGCGATGTCGGCCGACTGCTGGTGCACCAGCACGTCGACCTGGGCGGTGCGCCAGTGGAAACCGTCCTGCTCATAGCCGATGTCGCGCACCGCCTGGCGGGCCGCGTTCTCCAGCAGGTCCGGGGTGATCGAAGCCGGGCCGCGGACCTCACCGGCGATCACCACCCGGTTGGTGGTGGCCAGCGTCTCGACCGCCACCCGGGCCTCGGGATCGGCACCGAGATAGAGATCGACGATGGAATCCGAAATGCGGTCGCAAACCTTGTCGGGGTGCCCTTCCGAGACCGATTCGCTGGTGAAGATGTAGTTGCCTTTGGCCACGTCGAACCCCTGGCTGCCATGAAAGAAGAGAGTGAAAACGTCGTACGGCGGCGACCGGGCTTTTTGGCAGGGGCCACGGGCGCGGTCAAGTGCAGGTGATTCAGCTGTCCTCGCCGCCGGTCTCGTCGGCCCGGGCCCCGGACATGGCCTTGAGCAGATCCAGCACGCGCCGCCGGGTCGCATGGTCCTCGACCCGGTAATAGGCGCGGATCAGCTCCAGCGTCTCGCGGCGCTGCATCGGATCGGGTCCGGCGTCGTAGGGCTCGGCCTCCTCGGCCAGGCCTCGCGCCCCCGCCCCGGTGAGCGGAGGGGCGTCCTCGAAGAAGAAGTCGACCGGCACCTCCAGCACCCGGCTGAGCTGGTGCAGGCGGCTGGCGCCGATGCGGTTGGAGCCGTGCTCGTATTTCTGGATCTGCTGGAAGGTCAGGCCGATCGCCGTCGCCAGCTTGGCCTGGCTGAATCCCAACAGGGTCCGTCGCAGGCGGATGCGGCCGCCGATATGCATATCGAGCGGGCTGGGTTCGTCATTCCGCGGACGACCACGGGGCCGTTTCGGGGCGTCGGGTGCGGCCACGCACTACTCCGCAGCAATTTGCAAGGGGCCGGGTGCGATCGTTTCGCGAGGCGCGCATCCTAATGCGCGAAGCCGGGCAACATCAAGGCAGTCTGGGGGCGGCTGGGAGTACGATCGATCAAGCCCGCCGTCCGATGCGGCCGGCCAGCAGCCCCAGAAGCAGCAGCAGCCAGAAGCCGGCCTCGCCCCAGCGGACATAGGGCGTCTCCGGCAGCGCCGCCGGCAGGGCGGCGTCGAGGATGCCGGCCTCGCCCAGGGCGATCTCGCCCTTGACCCGGCCATAGGCGTCGACCACGCCGCTGATGCCGGTGTTGGCGGCGCGCACCAGCGGCAGCCCTTCCTCGACCGCGCGGGTCTGGGCGATGGCGAAATGCTGGTGCGGCCCGCTGGTGTGCCCGTACCAGCCGTCATTGGTGACGTTCAGCATCCAGCCCGGCCGCGGCGCCGCCGGATCCACCACGGCGCCGGGGAAGATCGCCTCGTAGCAGATCTGCGGGCTGACCGGCGGCAGGCCGGGCAGGTCGATGGTGCGCGGTCCCGGCCCGGGCGAGAAATCGACCGACCCGGCGGTGATCTTCTCGATGCCGAAGGGTGCCAGCAGGTCGCGCAGCGGCACGTATTCGCCGAACGGCACCAGATGCGCCTTGTCGTAGGTGGCCAGGACCGTGCCGGCGCGGTCGACCGCATAGATGCTGTTCCAGGCCTCCAGCGGCTCGGTGCCGTAGGGCGTGGCGCGGGTGGCGCCGACCAGGGCCAGGGCGCCGGGGGGCAGGATCGCGCCCAGCGCCTTCTGCGCCTCGGGCTCCCAGGACAGGGTGAAGGGCACCGCCGTCTCGGACCAGATCACGGCTGTGACGTGCTCGATCCCCGGCGCGGCCGACATCGCCAGCTGCTTGTTGAAGTTCTCGATCCGCTTGTCGCCGGACCATTTGTCGGCCTGGGAGATGTTCGGCTGCACCAGCCGCAGGATCACGCCGGAGACGGGAGTGACGCTGCTCTCACCGGCCAGCCGCAATGCGCCCCAGGCCGCGATCGCCAGGAACAAGGCAATGCCGGCGGCGGTGGCGGTCAGGCCGGTGCGCCGCGGCCCGGCCAGCATCGCCGGCAGGGTGGCGGCGGCGACGGTCAGGACGCTGAGCCCGTAGATGCCGATCACCGAGACGCTCTGCAGCACCGGCAGCCAGCCGACCCAGGTGTAGCCGATCAGGTTCCAGGGGAAGCCGGTCAGGACATGGCCGCGCAGCCATTCCGCCAGGCCCCAGGCGACGGCCAGGGCCAGCGGGCCGCCCCAGCCGGCGCGGCGCAGCCCATGGAAGCCGAGCCCGGCCAGGCCGGTGAAGATCCCGAGCAGCGCCGGCAGCCCGGCGAGGGCGAAGGGGATCATCCAGAAGAAGCGCGGCAGGTCGACGGTCAGCGCCCAGGACACCCAGTACAGGCCGGGCACGAAGAAGCCGAAGCCGAAGGCCCAGCCGGTCAGGAAGGCGGACCAGCCGCTGCGGGCCCCGGCGAGCAGCCAGAACAGCCCGGGAAAGGCCAGCCACAGCAGCGGCGCGGCGTAGAGCGGCGGCACCGACAGGCTGGCCAGCACGCCGAGGCCGATGGCGGCGCCGAATCTGCGCCAGCGGCTCAAGGCTGCGATGCGGGTGGCGAGGCGTTCGATACCGTGGCCGGACAGTGGCCCGGCCGCCGCCTCACGCAGCCTCGGCGCCGTCCTTGCGGCGGATGCGGAGGCGTTTGATCCGGCGCGGATCGGCATCGATCACCTCGAACTCGAACCCCTTGGGGTGGGTCAACAGCTCGCCCCGCGCCGGGATCCGGCCGGCGAGGGCGAAGACGAGGCCGCCGAGCGTGTCGATGTCGTCGCGCTCGCCCTCCTCCAGCACCGCGCCGACCTTGGCCTCGAAGGCCTCGATCGGCAGGCGGGCATCGGCGATCAGCGTGCCGTCCGGCTTCTCGACCAGCTGCGGCGGCTCGTCGATGTCGTGCTCGTCCTCGATCTCGCCGACGATCTCCTCGACCAGATCCTCGATCGTGATCAGCCCGTCGATGCCGCCGAACTCGTCGATCACCAGCGCCATGTGCTGGCGCTTCTCGCGCATCTGCAGCAAGAGGTCGAGCACCGGCATCGACGGTGCGACGATCTGGACCGGGCGCAGGATCTCGGTCAGCGATTTCGGGGCGTCGCCGTCGCCGGCCCGGGCGCGGCTGAGGGCGGCCACCACGTCCTTGACGTGGATCATGCCCAGCGCGTCGTCCAGGTTGTCGCGATAGACCGGCATGCGGCTGTGCGCCTCGCGCGCCAGGATGTCGAGCACCCCGGGCAGGGGCGTGTCGACCTCGACCCCGACGATGTCGGCGCGCGGCACCATCACGTCGATAGCGGTGCGGTCGCGCAGCCGCAGGATGTTGCCCAGCAGCATCCGCTCGTGCCGGGCGATCGAGGCCTCGTCTTCGCCCTCGTCGCCGTCCTCGATCAACTCCCCGATGGTCTCGCGCCAATCCTCCTCGCTCTTGCCGCGCAGCAAGCCCCGCAGCCAGCTTCGCAGCGGGGTCGCGTCGGAGGAGCGGGAAGGTCGACCGGAAGATGTGTCGGACATGGCCTCAGGCAGGTGGGTCGGAATAAGGATCGGTGATGCCGAAGCGGGCGAGGATCGCGGTTTCGATCCGCTCCATTGCCTCGGCCTCGGCATCGGTCATGTGGTCATGGCCCAGCAGGTGCAGGATACCATGGACCACCAGGTGGCGGGCATGGTCTGCGGGGACCTTGCCGTCGCGCTCGGCTTCGGCCAGCACCGTTTCGAGCGCCAGCAGCACGTCGCCCAGCACCAGCGGGGCGCCGGGAAAGTCGGGTTCGTCGGCTTCGGTCAGGGCGAAGGACAGCACGTTGGTCGGCGCGTCCTTGCCGCGATAGTCGCGGTTCAGCCGCTGCACCGTGGCGTCGTCGGCGAACACGACCGACAGCTCGGCCGGGCGGCCGGGTTCGATCGCTGCGCCGGGGCCCGCCCCGGCGGCGACGGTAGCCTCGACCAGCGGCTCGAGGGCCGCGGCCAGCGCGTCCTCGTCGGCGAAGTCGGGGCCGAGCGCCGACCAGCCGGGCGCGTCGATGCTGACGGTAAGGTCGATCACGGCTGCGGCTTCCGGGCGCGGTCCGCCGCCTCATAGGCGCGCACGATGCGCGCCACCAGCGGGTGGCGCACCACGTCGCGGTCGGTGAAGCGGACGACGCGGATGCCTTCGGTCTCGTCCAGGATCTCCAGCGCGTCGACCAGGCCGGATTTGTCGCCGGGTCGCAGGTCGATCTGGCTGATGTCGCCGGTGATCACCATGCGGCTGGCCTCGCCCATGCGGGTCAGCGCCATGCGCATCTGCATCACCGTGGTGTTCTGCGCCTCGTCCAGGATGACGAAGGAATGGGCCAGGGTGCGGCCGCGCATGAAGGCCAGCGGCGCGATCTCGATCACGCCGGTCTCCATGTGCTTGGCCACCTGCTCGGCCGGCAGCAGGTCGTAGAGGGCGTCGTAGAGCGGGCGGAGATAGGGGTCGACCTTCTCCTTCATGTCGCCGGGCAGGAAGCCCAGCCGCTCGCCGGCCTCGACCGCCGGGCGCGACAGCACGATGCGGTCGACCCGGCCGGCGATCAGCATCGACACCGCCTGGGCGACGGCGAGATAGGTCTTGCCGGTGCCGGCCGGGCCGACGCCGAACACCATCTCGCTCTGCCCCAGCGCCTCGATGTATTCGGCCTGGGTCGGCGAGCGCGGGCCGATGCGCTTGCGCCGGGTGACGATGGCGCCGTCAGATCTCAGCAGGGCGTCGCGCAGCGGCGCCCCGTCGCCGGCCGGCGCGTCGCGCACCAGCCGGATCACGCCGTCGATGTCGGCGCCGGTGACGCCCTGGCCCTGGGACAGGCGCTGCCACAGCGTCTCCAGCACCAGCCGGGCCTGCTCCACCGGCTCGGCCGGGCCCTTGATGGTGACGGTGTTGCCGCGCGAGGCCAGCGACACGCCCAGCTGGTGCTCGATCCGCAGCAGATGGGTGTCGTGCTCGCCATACAGCAGCGGCAGCAGCCGGTTGTCGTCGAAGCTGATCTCGGAGCGCTGGGTCGCGGGCTTGGCCCCGGGCTTGGCCCCGGTCCTCGATTGGGCCGACATCAGTCCGGAGTTCTCGGAGTCGCGGGTCACGCCGCCTCCTCCGCATCGGCCAGCATGGCGGAGCCGGTCAGGCTCAGCAGCTTGCCTTCGGTGATGCGGACCGGCTGGACGGTGCCGAGCAGCCGGGCCGGCGCGTCGAGATGCACCGACTGCATCCACGGGCTGCGGCCCTGCAGCTGGCCGGGGCGGCGGCCCTGGCGGTCCAGCAGCACCGGAACCACGCGCCCGGCCATGCCCTGGTTGAAGGCGGCCTGCTGCGCCCACAGCAGCTGCTGCAGCGCCTGCAGCCGCTCGTCCTTCGCCGCCTCGGGCAGCTGGTCGTCCAGCGCCGCGGCCGGGGTGCCGGGGCGGGCGCTGTACTTGAAGCTGTAGGCCTGGGCGAAGCCGATCCCGGTCACCAGCTTCAGCGTGTCGGCGAAGTCGCGGTCGGTCTCGCCCGGGAAGCCGACGATGAAGTCGGAGGACAGCGCCAGGTCCGGCCGGGCCGCGCGCAGCCGGTCGACGGTGCGGCGGTACGAGTCGCCGTCATGCTTGCGGTTCATCGCCGCCAGGATGCGGTCCGACCCGCTCTGCACCGGCAGGTGCAGGAACGGCATCAGCTGCGGCACGTCGCGATGCGCCGCCACCAGCTCGTCGTCGACATCGCGCGGATGGCTGGTGGTGTAGCGGATGCGGTCCAGGCCGCCGATCTCGGCCAGGGCGCGGATCAGCCGGCCCAGGCCCCAGACCGACCCGTCCGGCCCGTCGCCGTGGAAGGCGTTGACGTTCTGGCCCAGCAGGGTGATCTCGCGCGCGCCGGCCGCGACCAGGCGGCGCGCCTCGGCCAGGATCCCGGCGACGTCGCGCGAATATTCGGCGCCGCGGGTGTAGGGCACGACGCAGAAGGTGCAGAACTTGTCGCAGCCCTCCTGCACCGACAGGAAGGCGGACGCGCCCTGGACGGCCTGCTCGCCGGGCAGGTGGTCGAACTTGCTCTCGACCGGGAAGTCGGTGTTGACCAGCGGTCGGCCGGCCTGGCGGTGGGCGCGGGCCACCATCTCCGGCAGCTGGTGGTAGGTCTGCGGCCCGAACACCATGTCGACCCAGGGCGCGCGGCGGGCGATCTCCTCGCCCTCGGCCTGGGCGACGCAGCCGGCGACGGCGACGATCATCGGCTCCTCACCGCCCTTCGCCTGCTTATGCGGGCGCAGCCGGCCGAGGTCGGAGAACACCTTCTCCGTCGCCTTCTCGCGGATGTGGCAGGTGTTGAGGATGACCATGTCGGCCCCCTCGGGGCTGTCGGCCAAGGCATAGCCGAGCGGGGCCAGGATGTCCGCCATACGACCGCTGTCGTAGACGTTCATCTGGCAGCCCCAGGTCTTGATGAACAGCTTCTTGCTGGCTGCGGTGGTCACGCGCGCGGGTCCGATCCGGTCCAGATCTCGATGGAATTGCGATGATAGATCACGGCGGCGCCGTCGAAAATCAAGCATTGCCTCATGCGGCGCGGCGCTGATCGGCCATGTTGTCATCCGCCGCGCCCGGCAGCCGGCCGGCATTGGCGTCGGACACGCCGCCGGCGATGGCGCGCCAGCAATGGTCCGCCAGCGCCTTGCGCGACCGGACATTCTCCAGCGTCACCGGCGGGTGGAAGATCACGGTGATCCTGAGTTGCCCCTGCTTCACCACGTTCCAGAGGTGAGGCACCAGGTCCATGTCGCCGTACCAGGCGTAGATCGGGCGCAGCCGCCGGCCCAGCGGGATGCCGTCCAGCGTGGTGCAGGCCAGCGACACCGGCTGCACGGTCAGCGGCTTGCCGTCGATGCGCAGCCCGGCGGCGGCGAACAGGGCGCTCTTGAACGGCAGGGTGCGGTTGCCGTCGCTCGAGGTGCCTTCCGGGAACAGCACCAGGTTGTCGCCGGCCTCCAGCCGCGACTGCAGGCTGTCGCGCTGCACATCGGCCGACCCCCGCCGGTTGCGGTCGACGAAGACGGTGCGCTGCAGCCGCGCCAGGGCGCCGAAGAACGGCCAGGTGCCGACCTCGGTCTTGGCGACGAAGCTGCCGGGGATCAGCGATCCCAGCACCTCGATGTCGAGATAGGACAGGTGGTTGGAGACGAACAGCGTCGGCGCCGCGGTCGACATCGTGCCGCGGACCTCGACGCCGAGGCCGAGGATGCGGCAGCAGGTCCGGTGGTAGAACACCGGCAGGCTGGTCTGCAGCCGCCAGCCGAAGCGCACGGCCAGGGCCTGTACCGGCATCAGCATGACGGTCCAGGGCACATAGACAGCGAGCCGGGCCATCGCCCGGAGCTTCGACCCGAGACGGGTGCCCGCCATCGCGCCGGTCAGTCCTTGCGGAAGGCCAGGATCGGCCGCTGCTCGCGCTTCAGCTCGTAGTGCTTGAAGTACTTCTCGGTCACCAGGTCGGTTTTGACGATGATGGCGACGTCGGTGGTGCCGAACTGCTCGTCGATCACCGCGCCGTCGCCGACATGGCCGCCAACGCGGAGATAGCCCTTGATCAGCGGCGGCAGGGCCGCGATCGCCTCGCGCTGGTCGATCTCCGCCAGCGGCAGCAGCCGCATGTCGGTGTAGCGTTCCGGCAGGGCCTTGGGCCGCAGCGCCGGCGGTGCCAGATGGTAGTGGTACAGATAGGACAGCGGCAGCTTCAGCGCCTCGGCGTCGACCCCGGGCAGGCTGGCGCAGCCGAACATGATCTCGATGTCATGCTGGAACAGATAGGCGGCGATGCCGCGCCACAGCAGCTGCATGGTGCCGCCCGAGCGATAGGGGCCGGCGACGCAGGACCGCCCAAGCTCCAGGATCCGGCCGGGATGGGCCTCGATCTTGGTGATGTCGTATTCGCTGGCGGAGTAGAAGGCGCCGATCCTGGCCGCCCCGTCGCGCTGGATCAGCCGGTAGGTGCCGACCACGCCCTGGACGCCCTTGCCGCGCGCATGGTCGATCACCAGCAGGTGGTCGGCCACGTCGTCATAGGCGTCGAAGTCCCGGCCGGCGGCCGCCATCTCGGCCGAGGGCTTGGCCGCCATCTCCTGGTAGAAGACGGCGTAGCGAAGCTCCTGGGCCGCCCAAATCTCCTCCTCCGTCTCGGCCAGCCGGACCTCGAGATTGCCTGCGCGCAGGCTGAATCCGTGGTCATCGACGAAGGTTGTGACTGCCATGCTGCGTCCGTCCGCTCTTATTCCCCCGGGGCGCCGCGGCGATTCTCGTGTCACCGCACAAGGCGCTCGCCCAATTATAAAGCAGAACGGTTACAAATGTGCGCTGATTTCGCGGCAGGGCCGAAGCCCTGGCCGGGAGCCGGAAACCGGGCGGTCCGCCGGGCGACGGACCGCCGCGATCCGGGTTCAGTCCCGCCGGGCGCGGGTGCCGAGGCCGATCTGCTTGGCCAGCCTGCTGCGCTGCTTGGCGTAGTTCGGCGCCACCATCGGATAGTCGGCCGGCAGGCCCCAGCGATCGCGATACTCGTCCGGGGTCATGTTGTAGGCCGTCTTCAGATGCCGCTTCAGCATCTTCAACTGCTTGCCGTCCTCGAGACAGATGATGTAGTCCGGCGTCACCGACTTCTTGATCGGAACCGCCGGCTGGGGCTTCTCCGCGATCGGCGTCGGCTCAGTCCCGAGACCATTGAGCGCGCGAAAAACGTGCTCGATCAGGCCCGGCAGGTCGGAGATCGCAACGGTATTGTTTCCTACATGTGCCGCGACGATTTGGCTCGTAAGGTTCATCAAATCGTTGGACGGCGTTTCATTGCTCATGTTCATACTCCCGCGGCACGAGTGTTGGGTATATAAGTCGCCCAGTACTGGACTGCAACACGAATCGCCTCGAAAATCGAGAAAGCGTCATGAGCAACGAGCCACCGGTCCGGACTCTCGATGTAACGGCGGAGGTCTGCCCTTTCACTTTCGTCAAAACCAAGCTGCTGCTGGAAGATATGAAGCCCGGCGAAGTGGCGGAAATACGGCTGAACGCGGGTGAGCCGCTGATCAATGTTCCGCGCTCGGCGACGGAAGGCGGCCATCGCGTGCTGTCGGTCAAGCCCGAGGATGCCGGCGAGACCCGCTGGCTGGTGCGGATCGAGCGCGGCCCGAAGGGCTGATCGCGGGCGGTTCCGTCCGGGATTTCTCTACACAAGCGTGTAGTTGACTTTTATTTTACGCCCTGTCACGTCGAAGCTTCCCGCCCGAGGAGGACACCCGTCGATGCGCTCTCACCGCACACCCCGCCTGGTCGTATTGGCCCTGATGCTCGGTCTCGCCGGCGGCCCGCCCGCCCTGGCCCAGGACGCGCTGCCCGACGGCATCACCGCGGCCGCGGATCCGTCGGCGATCCCGGCCACGGCCAAGGCCCGCAAGGACACCGTCGTCGCCTCGATCAGCGCGCCGCAGGGCGTGTTCAACCCCTACTTCTTCACCAATGGCTGGGACGAGAACGTCACCAACGTGATCTTCGGCCGGCTGGTCAACTACGACAGCCAGGGCGAGCTGATCCCGGAGCAGGCTGAATCCTGGACTGTCAGCCCGGACAACCTCGTCTACACCATCAAGCTGCGGCCCGGCCTGACCTTCAGCGACGGCTCGGCCCTGACCGCCGAGGACGTGGCCTTCACCCTGACCGTGCTGCACGACCCGACGCTGGAGAGCGAGACCGACATCACGCCCGCCGCGATCGCCGGCGGGGCGGAGTACAAGGCCGGCAAGGCCGACAGCATCGCCGGCATCAAGGTGATCGACCCGCAGACCATCCAGGTCACCACCACCCGGCCCGGCGCCAAGACGCTGGTCCTGCTCGGCGGCCCGGTGCTGTCGAAGGCGCATTACGGCAAGGGCTTCGCCCGCGGCCAACTCGACGGCATCCGCGCCCTCGGCGGCGACCCGCTCGGCGCCGGCCCCTATGTCTTCGACAGGTTCATCCCCGGCCAGGAGGTGCGGTTCCACGCCAGCCCGGCCTATTTCAAGGGCAAGCCGGCGGTGGAGCATTTCATCTACCGGATCACCTCGGACGCCACCAAGCTGCAGCTGTTCCAGACCGGCGAGACCGACTATGACGGCTTCACGGTCAGCCAGGACAATGTCGACGCGCTGCAGAGCCTGGGCTTCGCCGCGATCAACCTGTACGGCTCCAGCGACTACAGCATGATCGAGTTCAACCCGAAGGATCCGCTGCTGCAGGACCCGCGGGTGCGGCATGCTTTGACCTACGGCCTCGACCGCCAGACCCTGGTGACGGTGGTCTATCAGGGCTACGGCCAGGTCGCGACCCAGCCGGTGGCGCCGATCTCCTGGGCCTATGACGCCGACGCCGTCGACCCCTACGCCTACGATCCGGCCAAGGCCGCGGCGCTGCTCGACGAGGCCGGCTGGAAGGCCGGTGCGGACGGCATCCGGGTCAAGGACGGCCAGCGCCTGTCGCTGCGCCTGCTGGCCACCAAGTCGCTGTTCAACGACGCGCTGATCCCGATCGCCCAGGAGAACTGGAAGGCGATCGGCGTCGACCTGGTGCCCGAGGTGTCGGACTTCAACGCCCTGCTGGCCAAGCGCAAATCCGGCGACTACAACCTCGCCACCTTCCGCACCTCGACCATCAACGACCCGCATGACGGGGTCGAGGACTTCCTGTCGACCGGCGATGTCGGCCGGCTCGGCTACCGCAACGACGAGGTCGAGCGGCTGATCCTCGAGGGCAACGCCACGCTGGATCCGGAGCAGCGCAAGCCGATCTACCACCAGCTGTACAAGGCGCTGGCCGAGGACCCGCCGGTGATCTTCCTGGCCTACCGCAAGATCCTGTCCGCCACCGATGCCCGGGTCGAAGGCTTCAACCCGGACATCTACAACGGCATCGTCGCCAGCCTGCCGAACCTGAAGATCGTGCAGTGAGCTTCCGCGGCGTCCGTTCCCCCTCCCGACACCGGGAGGGGGCATGAGGACCTTCATCATCCGCCGCCTGCTGCTGGCGGTGCCGATGCTGCTGGGGGCGTCGGCGCTGATCTTCTTCATCTTCGCCCTGACCCCGGGCGACTTCATCGACGGCAACATCAACCTGACGCCGGAGCGGGCGGCGGAGCTGAAGTCGCTGTACGGGCTCGACCGGCCGGTGGTCGACCGCTACCTCGACTGGCTGGGCCGGCTGGTGACCGGCGATCTCGGCTATTCAATGCAGTACCAGATCCCGGTCGGCACCCTGCTGAACCAGTATGTCTGGAATTCCTTCCTACTGGCCGGCACCGCGATGCTGCTGTATTGGACCCTGTCGCTGCTGGCCGGGGTCACGGCGGCGATGAAGCCGTATTCCTGGTACGACCGGCTGGTGACGCTGGCGGTGTTCGCCGCCATGTCCTTCCCGGTCTTCTTCCTGTGCCTGCTGCTGATCAAATGGTTCGCGGTCGACCTGCGCTGGCTGCCGGTCGGCGGCATGATCAGCACCGGCAGCGAGGCGACCGGCTGGCCGCTGGTGGTCGAGATCGCCGGCCACATGGTGCTGCCGGTGCTGGTGCTGACCGCGCTGCAGGCCGGCAGCCTGACCCGCTACATCCGCGCCAGCATGCTGGAATCGCTGGCGATGGACTTCGTCCGCACCGCCCGGGCCAAGGGGCTGAAGGAGCGCAAAGTGGTGCTGAAGCACGCGCTGCGCAACGCGCTGCTGCCGATCATCACCCTGCTGGGCTTCGAGCTGCCGGGCCTGTTCTCCGGCGCCATCGTCACCGAGAAGATCTTCAACTGGCCGGGCGCCGGGCACATCCAGATCGACACGCTGGCGGCGCGCGACTATCCGGTGCTGATGGGCTTCACCATGGCGCTGGCGGCGCTGACCATCCTCGGCAACCTGATCGCCGACATCGCCTATGCCGCGGCCGACCCGCGCATCCGGCTGCGGCGGCGCTAGGCCATGGCGTTCGCGTCGCTGAATCCGTTCCGCCGCCGCCGGGCGCGCGAGGCCGAGCTGGTGGAGCTTGCCGGCCGCCTCGCCGTCACCCGCTCGCCGCTCGGCGACGCGCTGTGGCGGCTCCGGCGCAACCGCATCGCCATGGTCGCGGCCGCGGTGCTGCTGCTGATCGTCCTGGTCTGCGTCGTCGGGCCATGGATCAGCCCCTGGGACCTGAACGCGACCGACGCGCTCAGCCCCAACCGTCCGCCCAGCCTGCGGCATTGGCTCGGCACCGATTTCCTCGGCCGCGACATCCTGGCCCGGCTGATGGCGGCGGGCCGGATCTCGCTGACCGTGGGTCTCGCTTCGGTGCTGCTGTCAGTGGTGGTCGGCTACATCGCCGGCGCCGTGGCGGGATATCTCGGTGGCCTGGCCGACGCCGTGATCATGCGCGCGGCCGACATCGTCATGACGATCCCGACCCTGCCGCTCTTGATCATCCTCGGCGCCGTGCTGTCCGAGCTGAGGGTGCCGCCGGACCAGCGGATCTACCTGGTCGTCCTCATGCTCAGCCTGCCGAACTGGATCCGCGTCGCCCGGCTGGTGCGGTCGCAGATCCTGTCGCTGCGCGAGCGCGACTTCATGGTGGCGACCGAGGTGCTGGGCCTGCCGCTGTACCGCCGGCTGTTCCACCACCTGCTGCCGAACACCGTGCCGATCCTGATCGTGGTCGGCACCGTCGGCGTCGCCGACGCGATCCTGAACGAGGCCTATCTCAGCTATCTCGGCCTCGGCGTGGTGCCGCCGACCCCGTCCTGGGGCAACATGATGGACACCGCCAACAGCTTCGTCGACTTCCAGCGCCGGCCCTGGCTGTGGGTGCCGCCGGGCGTGGCGATCTTCCTGACCGTGGTCGCCATCAACATCCTCGGCGACGGGCTGCGCGACGCGCTCGACCCCAAGATGAAGCGCTAGCGCCATGCTGGTCGAGTTCCAGGACCTGTCGGTCCAGTTCCGCACCGAGGAGGGCGTCGCCCGGGCGGTGACCGAGGTCAGCTTCGGCATCGCCGAGGGCGAGACCGTCGGTGTGGTCGGCGAATCCGGCTGCGGCAAGAGCGTCACCGCGCTGTCGCTGATGGGCCTGCTGCCGCGCCCGGCCGGCAAGGTCGCCGGCGGCCGCATCCTGTATCGCGGCCGCGACCTGCTGGGGCTGCGGCCGGAGGAGATGCGCGGCCTGCGCGGCAACGAGATCGCCATGATCTTCCAGGAGCCGATGAGCGCGCTGAACCCGGTGCTGACCATCGGCGAGCAGATCGTCGAGCCGCTGGTCGAGCATCGCGGCCTGGCGCCGAAGGCGGCCTGGGACGAGGCGATCGCGCTCTTGGACCGGGTCGGCATCGCCCGGGCGGACAAGATCGTCGAGGGCTATCCGCACCAGCTGTCGGGCGGCATGCTGCAGCGGGTGATGATCGCGATCGCGCTCAGCTGCGGCCCTCGCCTCTTGATCGCCGATGAGCCGACCACCGCGCTCGACGTCACCATCCAGGCCCAGATCCTGGAGCTGCTGGGCCGGCTGAAGCGCGAGCAGGGCACGGCGCTGATGCTGATCACCCACGATCTCGGCATGGTGGCGGAGCTCGCCGACCGGGTGGTGGTGATGTATGCCGGCCGGGTGGTCGAGACCGGGCCGGTGCGCGACATCCTGCTGCGGCCGAAGCACCCCTACACCCGCGGGCTCCTGGCGTCGCGCCCGGTGCCGGGCCAGCGCCGCCGCCGGCTCGACTCGATCCCGGGCCAGGTGCCCAGCCCGGCGCATCTGCCCCCCTGGTGCGCCTTCGCCGATCGCTGCTTCGCCGCGGCCGACATCTGCCGCACCGGCATCCCGGCGCTGGAGCCGGCCGGGGTGCCGCACCGCGCCGCCTGCTTCCTGGCGCAGCAGGGGGCGATATGACGGACACGCCGCTGCTCGAGGTCGAGGGCCTCAAGACCCATTTCCCGATCCGCGACGGGGTGTTCGGCCAGGTCACCGGCCATGTCCGTGCCGTCGACGGGGTGACCTTCCGCATCCGCCGCGGCACCAGCTTCGGCCTGGTCGGCGAATCCGGCAGCGGCAAGTCCACGCTCGGCCGCACCGTGCTGGGGCTGTACCAGCCGACGGCCGGCACCGTGCGGTTCGAGGGCTGCGACATCAACGCGATCGGCCGCCGCGGCCGGCGGGCGCTGCGGCCGAAGATGCAGCTGGTGTTCCAGGACCCCTACGGCTCGCTCAACCCGCGGGTGCGGGTCGGCGACGCGATCGGCGAGGCGCTGCTGGCGCATGGCCTGGTCCGCCGGGCCGAGCTGCGCGACACGGTGCTGGAGGTGATGCGGATCTGCGGCCTGGCGCCGTACCAGTATGCCCGCTACCCGCATGAATTCTCCGGCGGCCAGCGCCAGCGCATCGGCATCGCCCGGGCCCTGGCGCTGAAGCCGGAGCTGATCGTGGCGGATGAGCCGGTCTCGGCCCTCGACGTCTCGATCCAGGCGCAGATCATCAACCTGTTCTCCGACCTCAAGGAGCAGCGGGGCGTCACCTTCCTGTTCATCTCGCACGACCTGGCGGTGGTCGAGCATCTCTGCGACGAGATCGCGGTGATGTATCTCGGCGTGATCGTCGAGACGGCCAGCCGCGACGCGCTGTTCGACCGGCCGCTGCACCCCTACACCCAGGCGCTGCTGTCGGCGATCCCCGCGATCGACCCGGATGCGCCGCGCGATCGTGCGGTGCTGAAGGGCGAATTGCCCAGCCCGGCCAACCCGCCGGCCGGCTGCCGCTTCCACACCCGCTGCCCGCTGGCGACCGACCGCTGCCGGGCCGAGGTGCCGGAGATGCGCACGCTCGGCGAGGGCCACCGGGTCGCCTGCCACCTGGCCTAGCGGAAAATCTCCGGGGCCTGTCGAATCCGGACGGCGCCGGACGATTAGGGGCATTCGAGGCGCAAGCAGAAGGACTTCCGTCATGCGCTATGCCTGCCTGATCTATTACGATCCGCAGACCCTGTTCGGCGGCAGCCCCGAGGCCCAGGCGGCGCTCGAGGGCTGCGCCACCCATGACGAGACGCTGAAGGCCAGCGGCCATTTCGTCGCCGGCGAGGCGCTGGAGCTGCCCGACGGCGCCCGCACCGTGAAGGTGCGCGAGGGCAAGACCTCGGCGGTCGACGGCCCGTTCATGGAGACCAAGGAGATCCTGGGCGGCTTCGTCGTGATCGAGGCGCGCGACATCGACGAGGCGGCGCAGGTCGCCGCCACGCACCCCCTGGCCCGGGTCGGCTTCGTCGAGGTGCGGCCGCTGGTCGATTTCAGCACGCCGCCGCCGGATTTCAGCCAACCGTCCTAGCGCCGGCCGCCGGCGGCTCCGGGACGCCTTCCTGCTGTGTCAGGTCGCGGACCAGCGACATCGTCAGCAGCAGGTGGTCGGACAGCAGCCGGCACCCGGCCTCGGCATCGCCGGCGAGCACCGCCGCCATGATCCGATGGTGCTCGCCGTCGAGGTCGCGCCGGTGCTCCGCCATCGGCACCGACAGCCGGCGATAGCGTTCGGATTGCACATAGAGCATTGCCCGCAGCCGCAGCAGCCAGGGGCTGTCGCAGGCGGCGACCAACGCCAGGTGATAGTCGGCATGGGCGGCCGCCCAATCCTCGCTCACCCGGCGCTCGTCCCCCTCCACCCGCTCAGGCGTGCGCGACAGGCGATGATAGGCCGCCACCAGCCCCGTCTCCCAGTCGATCCCGCGCACCGCCATCGCCCGGCGCAGGCACAGCGTCTCGATTTCGACCCGGGTGCGGGTCAGATCGTCGAGATCGGCGGCGGAGACCGGGGCGACCTGGAACCGCTTCTGCGCCTCGGAGATCACGAAGCCCTCGGCCGACAGCCGCGACAGCGCCTCGCGCACCGCGCTGAGGCTGACCCCGAGCTGGGCGCAGAGGTCGTTGATCTTCAGCCGCTGCCCCGGCCGCAGGCGGCACGCCAGGATGTCCGCGCGCAGCCGCACATAGGCGGCCTCGGTCAGGCTTCGGGCTTCCTGCAATCCTGTCAGCATCGATACCTCCGTCTCGCTTATAGCAAATATCCATCATTCCACAAAAAATCTATTTTTCTTGACATGATCGATCTCCGGCCTAGGCTTGGCCGCATCGACCCAGCCGAGGATGGAGTCCGCAATGCGCCTGTCGACCCTGGCCATGGACGGCCGCCGCCTCGTCGCCGTGCGAAGCGGAGACGAGTTGATCGACCTGTCGCTGGCGGCCCCGCGCCTGCCAGACGACCTCGCGGCGATCATCGCCGGCGGCGGCGAGGCTCGCGAGGCGGTCGAAGCGGTGCTGCGGTCGCCGCCGCGGCAGGCCGTGCTGCCCTCCGGACGGGCACAGTGGCTGCCGGTGCTACCGCATCCGGGCAAGATCCTGTGCGTCGGCCTGAACTATCGCGACCATTCGGCCGAGAGCGGCTTCCAGCAGCCCGCCTATCCGGCGCTGTTCGCCCGCTTCGCCTCCAGCCTGGTCGGCCACGGGGCGGCAATCCTGCGGCCGCGCCAGTCGGAGCAGCTCGACTACGAGGGCGAGATCGCGGCGGTGATCGGCCGCGGCGGGCGGCACATCAGCCGGGCGGCCGCACTCGACCACGTCGCCGGCTATGCCCTGTTCAACGACGCCTCGATCCGCGACTACCAGACCAAATCGCCGCAATGGACCGTCGGCAAGAATTTCGACGGCACCGGAGCCTTCGGCCCCGAATTCGTGACCGCCGACGAGCTGCCGCCGGGCGCCGCCGGCCTGCGGCTGCGCACCCGGCTGAACGGCACGGTGGTGCAGGACGCCTCGACCGACGACATGGTGTTCGGCGTGGCGGAGCTGGTCGCGATCCTGTCCGAGGCGATGACCCTGGAACCGGGGGATGTCATCGTCACCGGCACACCGGCCGGCGTCGGCCTGGCCCGCAAGCCGCCCTTGTGGATGCGCCCCGGCGATGTCGTCGAGGTCGAGGCCGACGGCATCGGGCTGCTGCGCAACCCGGTCGCGGAGGATGGCGCACGGCTGGCGGCCGATGCCGCCTGAGGCGGGCCGGATACAAGAACAATCCGTGGGAGCTGGAAACGCCATGACGCATCTGATCCGGCAAATGGGCCATGTGGCCTTCACCACCCCCGATCCTGAGGGATCGGCGCGGGACTTGGCCGAGATCGTCGGCCTCAAGGTCACCGACCGCCGGGACGGCACCGTCTATCTCTCCGCCAACCAGCGCCACCACGAGGTCTCGTTCCGGCCCGGCCCGCGCGCGGAGGTGCTGGCGATCGGGCTGGAGGCGATGGACGCGGCCGCGGTCGACGAGGTGCAGCGGCGGCTGCGGTCGGAGGGGATCGAGATCCTGGACGACCGGCCGCTGGGGCCGGGCATGGAGCGGGCGGTGCGCTTCGTCGCCCCGTTCGGCGCGGTGTTCGAGGTGCACACCCCGGTCGCCCGCGACCAGGCCCGACGCCATGTCGGCCCCGGCTCGCGGCCGAAGCGGATCGAGCATGTCAACCTGAAGGCGCCGGACACGCTGCTGGTGCGCGACTTTCTGACCCGGCTGCTGGGCATGCAGCTGTCCGACCGCACGGCGGGCGACGAGTTCCTGTGGTTCCGCGGCTGGGACGGCTATCACCACACCGTCGCCGTGTTCCGCGGCGAGCCGCAGTTGCACCATTACGCCTTCGACCTGCACGCGCTGGAGGACCTCGCCGGCATCGCCGACACGCTGGTGCTGAAGGACCGCGCCCTGCTGTGGGGGCCCGGCCGGCACGGCGCCGGCGGCAATGTCTTTACCTATTACGTCGATCCCGATGGCTGCGTGGTCGAGAACTCGACCGGCATGGACCGCATCGACAGCGACCTGCTGTACGAGGCCCGGACCTGGGAGATCTCGGCCACGCTGGCCGACCGTTGGATCAACCAGTGGGGATCGCCGCCGCCGGCCGGCTTCACCGATCCCGGGCTGCCCTTCGCCGCCGTGCGCTGAGCCACGGCCGACCCCGCCGGCCCGGGAAGCGGCGCGCAGACGGCCGCCCCGGGGATCACCGGCCCGACAGATGGCCCGACAGATGGGAGGACATCGCGAATGGCCCGTCCCGACAACGCGATCCATGACGTCATCCAGATCGGCTACGGCCCGGTCAGCGCGGCCCTGGCGATCATGCTCGGCCGCCTCGGCTTCACCGTCGCCGTCTTGGAGCGCTGGAAGAGCCGATACCCCCTGCCCCGCGCCGTCTGCATCGACCACGAGCTGTACCGCGTGCTGTGCGCCATCGGGCTGCGCGACGCGTTGCCGGCGATAACCCATTCGGCACCGGTCTATCGCTGGTTCAACGCCGAATGGCGCGAGCTGCTGGCGATCGACTGGTCGGCGGAATCGGTCTCCGGCGGCCCGGAGGTGCATTTCGTACACCAGCCGACGCTGGAGGAGCTGTTCGACCAGGCCGTGCGCGCCCAGCCCGGCGTGGCCGTCCATCTCGGCAGCGAGGCGGTGGCGATCCGGGAGGAGGCGGATCACGTCGCCGTGACCGTCCGGGACGGCGATGGCGGCAACCGTATCGTCCGCGGCCGCTTCCTGGTCGGCGTCGACGGCGCCAACAGCCTGGTGCGCCACCACATCGGCTCCGGCCAGGAGGATCGCGGCTTCGAGGCGGACTGGCTGGTGATCGACATCCTGCCACACCAAGGCGTGGCGCTGGACATCCCGGCCGCGGCCCAGCTCTGCGATCCCGTCCGGCCGACGACGATCGTGCCGGCGGGGATCCGCAACGGCCGGTACTTCCGGCGCTGGGAGTTCATGCGCCTGCCGCATGAGACCCGCGAGGAACTGGAAGACGAGGCGATGGCCTGGCGGTTGCTGCGGCCCTGGGTGACGCCGGACCAGGCCGCCATCGTCCGGCACAAGGTCTACACCTTCCGATCGCTGCTGGCCGACCGCTGGCGCCGGGGGCGGATCCTGATCGCGGGCGACGCGGCCCATGTTATGCCGCCCTTCATGGGGCAGGGCATGTGCGCGGGGCTGCGCGACGCCTGGAACCTCGCCTGGAAGCTGGACCTGGTGCGGCGCGGCCAGGCGGACGACCGGCTGCTGGACACCTACCAGCCCGAGCGCCGGCCGCATGCCAGCGACATCATCGACATCTCGATGTATCTTGGGAAGATCATCTGCATCCCCGACCCGGAGGAGGCGGCGCGGCGCGACCGTGCGTTCCTCGACGGCTTGGCCCCGCCGCCCCCGCCCTTCCCGCAGCTGACCGACGGGCTGCTCGACCGCTGGCCGGACGGCCGGATCCGCGGCCCCGCCGGCCTGCTCGGCCCGCACGGCACGATCCGGCTCGGCGGGCGCGACGGCCGCTTCGACGACCTGGCCGGCCTCGGCTTCCGCATCGTCGTTGCCGAGGCCGACGCCGGGACTGTGCTGCAGGACGGGCATCGCGAGATCCTCGACGGGCTCGACGCCCGTGTCCTGCGCATCGAGCGGCCGGGGACGCCGGCCCCGGGGGCGGCTGTCGACCTGGACGGCAAGATCCTGCCCTTCATGGCCCGGCACGGCTTGGCCGCCATGGCGGTGCGGCCGGATTTCTACCTCTATGGCGGGGCCGGCTCGCTCGCCGAGCTGCCCGGTCTGGTCGATCGCCTCGCCGCCGGTCTCGCCTTGTCTGGATGCCGCCCGGCGTCCGTCCCGCCCCTCTTCTGCGCCGCCGGCTGACCGCCGGCGCAGCCCAGCCGGAGACCGACATGCTGCGATCCCCGATCCTTGGCCGCAGGGCGGTGCTGGGCGGCCTGCTGCTGGCCGGCAGGGCCGGACCCGCCCCGGGACAGCCGATGGCCGCGGCTCTGCCGCCGCGCATCGACGTGCACGCGCACTACCTGCCCGGCTTCTACCGCGAGGCCGCCATCGCCGCGGGCCACGAGCACCCGGACGGCATGCCCGGCCTGCCGAAATGGGATGCCGGCATGGCCGTGGCGATGATGGATCAGATCAACATCCGCACGGCGATGCTGTCGATCTCCTCGCCCGGCGTGCATTTCGGCGACGACGCCGCGGCGCGGACGCTGGCGCGCCGGGTCAACGAGGAGGCGGCGCGGGCGGCCGCCGACCATCCCGGGCGCTTCGGCCTGTTCGCCTCGCTGCCGCTGCCGGATGTCGACGGGGCGTTGGCGGAGGCGGCCTACGCCTTCGACACGCTGAAGGCGGACGGCGTCGTGATCGAGACCAACCATCACGGGGTCTATCCGGGCGACGGACGGTTCGACCCGCTGTTCGCCGAGCTCGACCGCCGCCGGGCCGTGGTGTTCATGCACCCGACTTCGCCGCACTGCCCGTGCTGCCAGACGGCGGGCCCGGCCTGGCCCCGGCCGATGCTGGAATTCATGTTCGAGACCACGCGCGCCGTCACCAACCTGATCCTGACCGGCACGCTCGACCGCTTTCCCGGCATCCGGCTGATCGTGCCGCATGCCGGTGCAGCCGTGCCGGTGCTGGCGGACCGCGTCGTCGGCCTGGCCCCGGCGCTGCAGCTGCCGAACCCGGTCGAGCCCGATCATGTCTTCGCCGTGCTGCGCGGCCTCTACTACGACCTGGCCGGCTTCCCGCTGCCGCGGCTCCTACCCGCGCTGCTGCAGATCGCCGATCCCGGCCGCATCCTCTACGGCAGCGACTGGCCGTTCACGCCGCTGCCGATCGTCGCCCGGCTGGCGCAGGCACAGGACACGACGACGCTGCTTGACGACGCCACGCGCCGGCGCGTCCTGCACGGCAATGCGCTGACCCTGTTCCCGCGCTTCGCCTAGCCGCGTCCGGCCGCCTCGCGCCGCGCCCGGCTGGCTTCGGCGGCGATGTCGAGGAAGGCGCGGACGATGGCCAGGCGCTGGCGTTCGCGCAGGCACACCACATACTCGTCCATCTCCACCCGGCAGCCGCCGATCGGGCGGCTGGCCAGGCGGGGATCCGGCGTCATCTCGCCGGCCGACATGAAGCCGATGCCCAGGCCGGCGGCGATCGCCTCGCGCGACGCCTCCCGCCCCTCCACCTCCATCCAGGGCGCCAGCGGCAGGTCGATCGCGGCGAAGGCGCGCTCCACCGTCTCCCGCGTCATCGACCCGGCCTCGCGCATCACCAGACGCTCGCGCGCGATCAGATGCGCCGGCACGCTGCGCATCCGGGCCAGCGGGTGGGCGCGCGGCAGCAACACATGCACCGGGTCGTGCCACAGCGGCACCGCATGCAGCTGCGGGTCGCCCGGCACCCGCGCCAGCACCGCCACGTCGAGCCGGATGTCGATCAGCGCGGCCAGCACCCGCTGGGCGTTGCCGACCGTCATCCGCACCCGCGCGCCGTCGTGCCGGGCGGTGAAGGCGGCGATCAGCGGCATGGCGTGGAACGGCCCGTCCGCGCCCAGGCGCAGCGTGCCGGTCGGCACCCGGCTGGTGCCCTGCAGCAGCTCCGCCGCCTCCTGCTGCGCGGCGAAGGCGCGGTTGGTGTAGATCAGCAGCTCGGCGCCCAGCAGGGTCAGCTCGATCGTCCGGCCGGAGCGGCGGAACAGCTGCACGCCGTAACGCTGCTCCAGTGCCTTGACCTCGATCGACAGCGTCGATTGCGACACGCCGATCGACCGCGCCGCCTTGGTGAAGCTGCCCTCGGTCGCCACCGCGTGGAAGGCGCGCAGCTGGACGTTGAGTGTTGAGCCCATCAATACATCGCATGGAGAATATGAATTGGATCAATAATAGCTGTTCTGGCTCAATCCGGCCATCCGATCCCGCCGACGCGGATCCACCAGCCGGAGGGCCATCATGAGCTTCACCTATCGCCGCCGCTATGCCGGCCCGGTCCGGGCCGCGATCTTCGACTGGGCCGGCACCACCGTCGATTTCGGCTGCCAGGCGCCGATCACCTCGCTGGTCGACGCCTTCGCCAAGGTCGGGGTCGAGGTGCCGCTGGCCACCGCCCGGTTGCCGATGGGCACTGCGAAATGGGACCACATCCGGGCCCTGCTCGACATGCCGCAGATCGCGGCCGCCTGGCAGCGGGCGCATGGCCGGGCGCCGATCAAGGCCGATGTCGACGACCTGTACGACCGCTTCCTGCCGCTGCAGGTGGCGGCGGTGGAGCGCCACGCGGTGCTGATCCCGGGCACGGTCGAGACCATGGCGGCGCTCAAGGCCCGCGGCATCCGCATCGGCACCACCACCGGCTTCCCGCGGCCGGTGATGGAGGTGGTGATCCCGGCCGCCGCCCGGCAGGGCTATGCGCCGGAGGTGATCGTCTGCGCCGGCGAGACCCCGTCCGGCCGCCCCGGCCCGGCGATGGCGCTGAAGGCGCTGATCGAGCTCGACCTCCATCCGGTCCAGGCCGCGGTCAAGATCGGCGACACGGTGGTCGACGTGGCCGAGGGGCTGAACGCCGGCATGTGGACCATCGCGCTGGCCGTCACCGGCAACGAGGTCGGGCTGACGGCCCCGGAATGGGCGGCGCTGCCGGCGGACCGGCAGGCCGGGCTGCGCCGCGCCGCCGCCGACCGGCTGTGGGCCGCCGGGGCGCATGAGGTGGTCGACGGCATCGCCGAGGTGCCGGCCGCGATCGATCGGATCGAGGCCCGCATCGCCGCCGGCGAGACGCCCTGACATCAAACCTTCGTCAAATCGCAACGATGTCGGCGGATCGTCTTCGGGCGACCCATTGCGCCGTCATCACCGACCGGCCTTGGCCGGTTCTCACAGAGGGGTTTCACGAGATGAAGCGCACCGTGCTGCTGGCCGGCGTCGCCGGCCTGCTGGCGCTGGCGGCCCCCGCCGTCGCCGCCGACAAGATCACCGTCTACACCGCGCTCGAGGCCGACCAGCTCAAGGCCTATGAGGCGGCGTTCGAGGCCGCCAACCCGGATGTCGAGATCCAGTGGGTGCGGGATTCGACCGGCATCATCACCGCCAAGCTGCTGGCCGAGAAGGACAACCCGCAGGCCGACGTGGTCTGGGGCCTGGCCGCCACCTCGCTGATGCTGCTCGACACCCAGGGCATGCTGCAGGGCTACGCCCCGGCCGGGCTCGACCAGGTGACGCCGGCCTTCCGCGACCCGCGCCCGGCGCCGACCTGGGTCGGCATGGACATCTGGGCCTCCGCCCTGTGCTTCAACACCGCCGAGGCCGAGGCCAAGGGCCTGCCCGCGCCGAAGAGCTGGGAGGACCTGACCAACCCGGCCTACAAGGGCCAGATCGTGATGCCGAACCCGGCCTCCTCCGGCACCGGCTACCTGATGGTCTCGGCCTGGCTGCAGTTGATGGGCGAGGAGAAGGGCTGGGCCTATATGGACAAGCTGCACGAGAACATCGGCAGCTACGTCCATTCCGGCTCCAAGCCGTGCCGCCAGGCCGGCGCCGGCGAATACGCCATCGGCCTGTCCTTCGAGTACCGCGCCAACAAGACCAAGGCGGACGGCGCCCCGATCGACATCGTGTTCCCGTCCGAAGGCCTCGGCTGGGACATGGAGGCGGTGTCGGTGGTCAAGGGCACCAAGCACGCCGCGGCGGCGCAGAAGCTGGTCGACTGGGCGATCTCCGGCCCGGCCAACGACCTCTACGCCGGCAGCTACGCCATCACCGCCGTGCCCGGCCATGCCAAGCCGCTGGAGAACGTGCCCGCCGATCTGCAGCAGCGGCTGATCAAGAACGACTTCGCCTGGGCCGCCGCCAACCGCGACCGGATCCTGGCCGAGTGGAGCCGCCGCTACGACGGCAAGTCCGAACCGAAGAGCTGAGCTGACGGCGGCCGGTCCTGCGACCGGCCGCCTCCCGCAACGGAGGGCCCGATGACCGACCCGTATCTGACCGTTCGCGACGTCACCAAGCGCTTCGGCGGCTTCACCGCGCTGGACGGCGTCAGCCTCGACATCCAGCCCGGCGAGTTCGTCTGCTTCCTCGGGCCCTCCGGCTGCGGCAAGACCACGCTGCTGCGCGCCATCTCCGGCCTCGACGTCCAGACCGCCGGCGAGATCCGCCAGGGCGGGCGCGACATCTCGCGGCTGCCGATCGGCCAGCGCGACTTCGGCATCGTGTTCCAGTCCTACGCCCTGTTCCCCAACCTCTCGATCCGGGCCAACGTCGCCTACGGCCTGGAGAACCGCGGCAAGCCGCGGGCCCAGATCGACGCCCGGGTGGCGGAGATGCTCGACCTCGTCGGCCTGGCCGACCAGGCGCGCAAGCACCCGTCGCAGCTGTCCGGCGGCCAGCAGCAGCGCGTCGCCATCGCCCGCGCCCTGGCGCCGGCCCCAGGCCTGCTGCTGCTGGACGAGCCGCTGTCGGCGCTCGACGCCCGGGTGCGGGCCCGGCTGCGCGGCGAGATCCGCGACCTGCAGCGCCGGCTCGGCATCACCACCATCATGGTGACGCACGACCAGGAGGAGGCGCTGACCATGTCCGACCGGATCGTGGTGATGAACCGCGGCCGGATCGAGCAGATCGGCACCCCGACCGCGATCTACGACCGGCCGGCGACGCCCTTCGTCGCCGATTTCGTCGGCAAGATGAACGCCTTCGCCGGCCACGTCTCGACCGCGGAGGAGGTCGATATCGGCGCCACCCGGCTGCGCTGCGCGCCCACCGCGATCGCCGCCGGCCAGCCCGTCACCGTCTGCATCCGGCCGGAGGAGGTGGCGATCCGCGATCTCGGCGGCGTCGGCGCCAATGTGCTGGAGGCGGAGGTGGCGGCGCTCGACTTCGTCGGCACCCATTTCGCCGCCCGGCTGGCGGTGCCCGGCACCAGCTTCGACCTGACCGTCGACCTGCCTGTGGGCGAGGCCCGGGCCATGGACATCGTGATCGGCCACCGCCTGCGCGTCGGCCTGCCGCCGGACCGGCTGCGGGTCTACGCCCGGGCGGCCTGAGGGGAGGCGACCCATGACCGCGACCACGATCGCCACCCCCGCCGCGCCGCGGGGCCGGGCGGCGCCGCTGCGCCAGCTGCTGGACCGCGACGACCGGATGATGCGGTTCGGCATCGTCGCCCTCGGCGCCTGGCTGGCGCTGACCGTGCTGCTGCCGCTGGCTGTGCTGCTGGTCAAGAGCGTGCAGGCCCGGGACGGCACCTTCGTCGGCCTCGACAATTTCGCCCGCTACTTCGCCACGCCCAACCTGGTCGCCTCGATCGGCAACAGCCTGGTGATCGCGGTGATCAGCACCGTGATCTGCCTGGCCCTCGCCTTCCTGTTCGCCTATGGGCTGACCCGCACCTGCATGCCGCTGCGTGGAGTGTTCCGCACCATCTCGCAGATCCCGCTGCTGGCGCCGTCGCTGCTGCCGGCGATCAGCCTGGTCTACCTGTTCGGCAACCAGGGGCTGCTCAAGGGCTGGATGTTCGGCCATTCGATCTACGGCCCGATCGGCATCGTCATGGGGTCGGTGTTCTGGACCTTCCCGCACGCCCTGATCATCCTGGTCACCGCCCTGTCGCTGTCCGACGCCCGGCTATACGAGGCGGCCTCGAGCCTGCGCGCCAGCCCCGGGCGCACCTTCTGGACCGTGACCCTGCCGGGCGCCCGCTACGGGCTGATCAGCGCCGGCTTCGTCATCTTTACCCTGGTGGTCACCGATTTCGGCGTGCCCAAGGTGGTGGGCGGCCAGTTCAACGTGCTGGCGACCGACATCTACAAGCAGGTGGTCGGGCAGCAGAACTTCCAGATGGGCGCCGTGGTCGGCCTGGTGCTGCTGCTGCCGGCGGTGCTGGCCTTCGTCGTCGACCGGGTCGTGCAGCGCCGCCAGACGGCGCTGCTGACCGCCCGCGCCGTGCCGCTGGAGCCGAAGCCGAACCGCGCCGTCGACCTCACCTTCCTGGCGATCTGCGGCGTCATCGCCATCGCCATCATCGGCGTGATCGGCGTCGCCTTCTTCGCCTCGATCGCCAAGTTCTGGCCCTACAACCTGACGCCGTCCTGGAAGAACTATGACTTCGACATGATGGATGGCGGCGGCTGGGCCAGCTACGGCAACTCGCTGCGCATGGCGGCGCTGACCGCCGTCTTCGGCACCACCATCGTCTTCACCGGCGCCTGGCTGCTGGAGAAGAGCCGCGGCTTCGGCAAGGTCCGCGGCACGGTGCAGATGCTGGCGCTGCTGCCGCTCGCCGTGCCCGGCCTGGTGCTCGGCCTCGGCTACATCTTCTTCTTCAACAATCCGGCCAACCCGCTGGGCTTCATCTACGGCACCATGACCATCCTGGTGGTCTGCACCGTGTCGCACTTCTATTCGGTGGCCCATCTGACCGCGACCACCGCGCTGAAGCAGATGGACCCGGAGTTCGAGACGGTCTCGGCCTCGCTGAAGGTTCCGGCCTGGCGCACCTTCATGCGCGTCGGCATCCCGGTGTGCCTGCCGGCGATCCTGGACGTCGCGCTCTACCTTTTCGTCAACGCCATGACCACGGTGTCGGCCGCCGTCTTCCTCTACGCCCCGGACACCACGCTCGCCGCCATCGCCGTGCTCAACATGGACGATGCCGGCGACGTCGCCCCGGCCGCCGCGATGGCCATGGTGCTGTTCGCCACCTCGGCCGTGATCCGGCTGCTGTACCTGGCTGCCACCCGCGGCCTGCTCGCCCGCACCCAATCCTGGCGCCGCCGCTGAAAGGAGCCATCTTGACCCAAGACAGATACGACCTCGCCGTCGTCGGCGCCGGCATCGTCGGCCTCGCCCATGCCCTGGCCGCGGCGCGGCAGGGCCGGCGGGTGGTGGTGATCGACCGCGAGGCGCGCGCCATCGGCGCCTCGATCCGCAATTTCGGCTTCGTCACCGTCAGCGGCCAGTCGGCCGGCCCGACCTGGCGCCGGGCGATGCGCAGCCGCGAAATCTGGGCCGAGGTGGCGCCGCAGGCCGGCATCCCGGTGCTGCACCGCGGCACTGCCCTCCTGGCCCGGACCGAGGAGGGGCAGGGCGTGCTCGAGGCCTTCGCCCGCACCGGGATGGGCGAGGGCTGCGATCTGCTGCCGGCCGCCGCCATGGCGGCGCGGCTGCCGATGGCGCGGGCCGAGGGGCTGCGCGCCGGGCTGTGGAGCCCGCATGAGCTGCGGATCGAGCCGCGCGAGGCGATCCCGCGCCTGGCCGCCTGGCTGGAATCGGCGCATGGCGTCGTCTTCCGCCGCGGCGTCCAGGTCCGCGCGGTGCAGGCGCCGCGGGTCGAGACCAGCGAGGGCTCGATCCTGGCCGATCGCATCGTGGTCTGCCCCGGCCCGGACTTGCGGTCGCTGTTCCCCGAGATCATGGCCCGCCGCCGCACCACCCTGTGCAAGCTGCAGATGCTGCGCGTCGCCGCCCCCGGCTGGCGCCTGCCGGCGGCGGTGATGGGCGACCTCAGCCTCGGCCGCTACCACGGCTTCGCCGACCTGCCGGAAGCGACAGCGCTGAAGGCCCGGCTGGCGGCCGAGGTGCCGGAGACGCTGGCCAACGGCATCCACCTGATCGTGGTGCAGTCGGCCGACGGCTCGCTGGTGGTCGGGGACTCCCATCATTATGACGATTCACCGGACCCCTTCGCACCGCAGGCGGTGGAAGGGCTGATCCTGCGCCACTTGGCCGAGCTGCTGGACGTGCCGCAGCCGGTGGTGACCGAGCGCTGGGTCGGCATCTATCCCTCCGGCCCGGCCGAGGCCTTCGCCGAGGCGCCGGACGAGGCGACCCGGGTGGTCCAGGTCACCAGCGGCACCGGCATGAGCACCGGCTTCGCCATCGCCGAGGAGGTGGTGGCCGGGCTGCTCGGCGTGGCGGCCCCGCGCCACGCCGCCTGACCCGGCCTCCTCGGTCAGTCCGGGGCCCGATCAGAGCGTGAAGTCGCCGGCCACCAGGCCGATGGACCCTGTGAGCTGGATGTGGAAGTCCGAGGTGCCGTCGCCATTGATGTCGCCGGCGACGGTGGTGACGGTGCCGTTGGAGACGTAGCGCAGCTGCCCGGCGACCCCGGTGTAGAGCGCGGTGCCGATGAAGCTGAACGCCTGGTTGCCGGCGAGGACGGTGCTGGCGTCGATCGCCGACAGGTCGATGCGGTCGCCCTGGGCGTGGGTGAAATCGGTGATCCGATCGGCATTGGCCCCGACCGCGCTCTGCGCCGCGCCGGCATAGACGAAGCGGTCCGCCCCGGCCCCTCCGGTCAGCGTGTCCTTGCCGTCGGCGCCGGTGAGCGCGTCGTTGCCGTTCCAGCCCTGCAATGTATTGGCGCCGCTGTTCCCGGCCAGGCTGTCGTTGCCCTGGCTGCCGGAGAGGTTCTCGATCCCGGCCAGCGAATCGTCCTGGGCCTCGCCGCCACTGCCGTTGCCGGTGGCCAGGCTGACCGAGACGCCGGCCGAGCCGGTGTAGTAGCTGGCGGTGTCGATGCCGGCACCGCCGTCGAGCGTGTCGGCCCCGGCGCCGCCACGGAGCACGTCGTCGCCGCCGACGCCGCGCAGGTTGTTGCCGCCCGCATCCCCGACCAGGGTGTCGTTGCCCTGGCTGCCGTCAACATTCTCGACCTCGATATAGGTGTCGCCCTGGGCCGCGCCGCCGGACCCGAGGCCGGTGGCGAGATTGGCCACGATGCCGACGCTGCTCTCGGTGTAGGTCGCCGTGTCGCCCAGCGCGGTCCCGTTTGCCCTGCCGGCGAGTTCGTCGGCGCCTTGTCCACCGCGCAGCACGTCGTCACCGCCGTTTCCGTTCAGGACATCGTTGCCGTCGAGGCCGGTGAGCGTGCTGGCGCCGTCGTTGCCGAAGATCAGGTTGTTGGCCGCATTGCCGGTGCCGCTGAGGCTGAGCGAGCCGTACAGGGTCAGCTCCTCGACATTGTCGGCCAGCGTGAAGCTGGTGAGGGCGATCACCCGGTCATAGCCCTCGCCGGCACGCTCGATCACGATGTCGCCGGCGGCATCGACCATCATGATGTCGTCGCCGGTGCCGCCGATCATGATGTCGTCGCCGTCGAGACCGTTCAGCTGGTCGCTGCCGCTGCCGCCGTCGACGATGTCGTTGCCGGCTCCGGCATCGACCAGGTCGGCGCCGTCGAAGCCGCGCAGCACGTCGCCTCCGGCGCCGCCGATGAGGATGTCGTCGATCGCGGAGCCCAGCAGCGATTGCGGCGTGGTGTCATAGGCGGCGGTGAACACGTTCCAGGTGGCCGCGATCCCCTCTGCGCTGAAGTCATTGGTCGCCTGGAAGTCGATGACATAGGCGTTCACGCCCAGCCCGGAGTCCAGTCCGAGGCCGGACAGGGCCGTGGTGTTCTCCGTCCCGAATCCGTTGTTGCCGCCGATGACGGGGCCGCCGGCTATGGAATAGGCGATCGCCCAGGTGGTGTTGCCGAAATATTCGGAGGTTTCCGGGTCGATATACGGTTCGACGTAATAGTCGATCAGGACGTTGAAGGTGCCGCTCGATCGGTCGATCTCGACATTGAGACTCCAATAGCCGGCCATGGATGTTTCCCCCTTGGAGCCTGTGTTGAGGATCCGGCCGCAGGCTTTCCGGCCGCGCAGGGTCCCGCCGGTTGCCGAACGGGACGGGCAAGGCGCCTCTCCGCGGCGCCGCTCGCAGTTCCAATCGTCGCCCTGAAACAGGAAAATATGGGCGAAGGCGCGTCTTGAATGGCCGACAGTATGCCAGAAGTCGCAGAACCGCGGGATCACCCGATTGGGTCAGCCGGCCGGGCGCATCCGGCCGCGGCGCCAGACCCGCGGCGACGGGGCCGCAATAGGTGGCGATGGTATGCGCCGGCAGTGCCGGCATGGGCTCGTGCTTCGGGGTTCCGGCGGTCCGTCTGGGCGAGGCCGCATAGCCCGATCTTCCGGCGCGACGGAATTTCGCCACAAACTCACGTGTTGATCTGGGGAGCATGAACGACGAGGGAGAGCGTCGTGGCATATGGCAGTGGTCTGTTCCGGACGGGGCTGGTCGCGATCGCCATGGCAGCCTCCGCTCCGCTGGTGGCGTCGTGCCAGACGGGGCCCGGCTACTATGGTGGCGGCTACTACGGCGACAGCTATTCCAGCTGGTACGATGACGACGATCGCTACCGGGGCTACGACCGGTATCGCGATCGCGATGACAACCGGTATCGCTACCGTGACCGCGACCGGTATCGCCACCGTGACCGGGACGATGACGACGACAATGACCGGCGCCGCAACCGGCGGCGCGTCGATGGCGACGCCGAGCAGCGGGCTCGCCGGCTGTTCGGGCTTGACGGGCAGAACCGGGACCGGGACGGCGACCGCAACCGCAACCGCAACAATTCGGAAAATGTCCGCCGCCTGTTCGGAGGAGGTGGGAACGACGGCGACAACGACCGCGGCAACCGCGGCGGGAACGACCGCAAGAACGACGCGCGGAGCATCTTCTTCCCGCAGAAGTAGGGAAGCCGGACGGCAAGCGTGCTTCCGCCGGCAGCCGAGTTATGTCCTGCCGTCCTGCCAGTGCCGAACCGGTGCAGGGGCGGGCAACGGTTTCGACGGAACCCGCGCCCTGGGCCGTGCGTCTTCCAGATGGATCACGGAGGCAGAAGGATGCCCCTCATGAAATCGTTGCTCAGGGCCGCTCTGGTTGCGGCCGCATTGACGGCCATGGCGCCGCTGACCGCGCCGGCGGCTCACGCCGAAGGCGCCTCGGAACATAACCAGCCGCGCCTGTCGCCCTATGCCTATCGGCACCAGCGGGATCACGACCGCGACTGGCGGCGGGATCACGACCGGCACCGGGATCGGTACAGCCAGCGCCGGCATCGCGACGACGACCGCCGCGACGGCCATCGGCGCCACCGCAGCGACGCGGAGGAGCGGTTCTGGCAGCTGGTCCGCTGAGTCCGAATGGATTTGGGGGGCTGGCGCACTCGACAGGATTCGAACCTGTGACCTCCGCCTCCGGAGGGCGGCGCTCTATCCAGCTGAGCTACGAGTGCAGGCCATGGACTCGGGTCCGAGGACCCGAAGCGGCGCGGACCATACTGCAAAGCGGCGGCGATGCAAAGCCCGGATTCGGGGTGCGTCCCACTGGCATTTGACAGACCCGATCCCGGCCGGAATGCTGAGGACTTCCGATCGAACGGGAGGCGCCGGTGCTGCATCGCGGTTTCGCCCTGGCCCTGGCGCTGTGCGCGGCCCCCGCCGCGGCGCAGGACTTCGACGTCGATGTCGAGCTGGTCTTCGCCACCGACGGCTCCGGCTCGATCGACGACGAGGAGCTGCGGCTGCAGCGCGAGGGCTACGCCAAGGCCCTGGCCGACCCGCGGGTGCAGCAGGCGATCCGCGGCGGCATCACCGGCCGGATCGCGGTCGCCTTCGTCGAATGGGGCGGGGCGGAGTCGCAGCATGTCATCGTCGACTGGACCGTGATCGACGGACCGGGCAGCGCTGCCGCCTTCGGTGCGGCGCTGGCCGTGGCGCCGCGGCGCGCGGTCGGCTGGAACTCGATCAGCAACGCCATCGACCTGTCGCAGCGCATGATCGAGGGCAACGCCCATCAGGGGTTCCGCCGCGTGATCGACGTGTCGGCCGATGCCGGCCAGCGCGGCGGGCGGCCGCTGCCCGAGGTGCGGGCCGAGGCGCTGGCCGCCGGCATCACCATCAACGGCCTCGCCGTGCTGTCGCGCAGCGGCCGGCCGGGCTGGGCCGGCGGCTCGCTGGAGGATTTCTTCCGCGACCAGGTGATCGGCGGCCCCGGCGCCTTCGTCATCACCGCCGACGCCGATGCCCGCTTCACCGACGCGGTGGTGCGCAAGCTGATCCTCGAGATCGCCGAGCGGCCGGCGGAGACGGCGCCGATGCCGCCCGGCTGACGAGGGTCCAGGCCCCTGCTACGGTGCCGGCTCGAATCGGTTCCTGGAGCAGATCAGATGAAAGCCCGCATCACCTGGGTCGAAGGCCGCACCTTCGTCGGCGAATCCGGCAGCGGCCATGCCGTGGTCATGGACGGCGCGCCGGAAAGCGGCGGGCGCAACCTCGGCGTCCGGCCGATGGAGATGCTGCTGCTCGGCCTCGGCGGCTGCACCGCCTTCGACGTGGTGATGATCCTGGAGAAGGCGCGCGAGCCGGTGGCCGATTGCCGGGTCGAGGTCGAGGCCGAGCGCGCCGAGACCGACCCGAAGGTCTTCACCAAGATCCATATGCGCTACATCGTCTCCGGCCGCGGCCTCGACCGCGCCAAGGTCGAGCGCGCCGTGGCGCTGTCGAAGGAGAAGTACTGCTCGGCCTCGATCATGCTCGGCAAGGTCGCCGAGATCACCACGGAGATCGAGGTGACGGAGGCGGCCTGAGGCCGGTCAGGCGGCGGCCTTGAGCGCGGCCAGTTCCGCCACGATCGCCGCGACATCCTCCGGCCCGGCGCCGCCGGCCTGGAGGCAGGCATCGAGCCGCGCTTCCAGCGCCGCCGCTGCCTGCGACAGGGCGGCGAAGCCCATGGTGCCGCCGGTGCCGTGCAGCCGGTGCGCGACGAAGCGCAGCCCTTTCAGCGCCTCGCCGTCGCCGGCCCGCAGCGCCACCAGCAGGGCGTCGGCCTCGGCCAGCTTCCGCGGCAGCTCGGTCGCGAACTTTGCCCGCAGCCGGTCGAGATGGGCCTGCAGCGCGTCCTGGCTCACGATCCCATGCCCCGACCGCCGCGCCGGGCCCAGATGGCGCGGATCTCGTCGGACAGGGTCATCGGGTCGAACGGCTTGGAGATGACGTCGATGGCGCCGAGGGCGCGGTAGCGTGCCACCTCCTGCGGCTGCACCTTGGCGGTCATGAATACCGCCGGCGTCGCCGCGGTGCCCGGCAGCGCCCGCAGCGCCGCCAGCGTCTCCGGCCCGTCCATGCCCGGCATCATCACGTCAAGCAGCAGCAGCTGCGGCGCGAAGCCGGGCGCCTGGGCCAGCGCCTCCTCGCCCGAGGCGCAGGCGGCCAGGACGAAGCCGCCCACCGCCTCCAGCGCGAAGCTGGCGACCGAGCGGATGTCGGCATCGTCCTCGACATAGAGGATGCGGGTCAGCACCTCATCGGCCATAGCGGGCGCCCCCTTGCTTGTCCTGGATCAGGCCGTTGATCAGGTCGGTGATGGTCTGGTGCAGCTGCTCGTTGTCGGTGCGGCTCTTGACCAGCGAGGCGGAGACCGCACTGGCATAGGAGGCGCTGGAATCCTGGGCCGAGAAGATCAGCACCGGCTCCCGCGGCGTGCGGGCGTTGATGGTCTCCAAGAGGTCGAGGCCGGAGCCGTCGGGCAGCCCGACATCGATGATGACCAGGTCGAAGCGCCGCTGGGCCAGCTTCTCCCGGCCCTCCTGCAGCGACCGCGCCGGCACGATCTCGGCCTCGTCGCGGACGATGGCGCCGACCACCTCGATCACGTCGTCGTCGTCCTCGACATGCAGGATGCAGGCGCGGCCGGTGCGGCTGCGCAGGCCCGCCTGGCGCAGTGCCGCGCGCAGCCGCAGCTGCTCGATCGGCTTGTCCAGCCAGTCGACGATGTTGAAGGCGTCGCCGTTCAGCTCGCGCTTGCCGTCCTGGGCGGTGGCGGAGACGACGACGATCGGCAGGCCCGCCGTGGCCGGGTCGGCCCGCAGCTGCCGGATCAGCGTGATCCCGTCCATGCCCGGCAGCAGCAGGTCGACGGTCATCGCGTCGTACTGCCCGGTGCGGGCCTTCTCCAGCGCCGTCTCGGCGTCGCGGGCGAAGTCGACCCGCCAGCCATCCTGCTCGATCATCAGGCCCAGCAGGGTCGCCACATCCGCATCATCCTCGCAGATCAGCACCTGGCGCCCGGCGTCGCCGGGCATGGCGACCGACTCCGGCGCCTCGGCCAGCAGCGGCAGGGTGAACCAGAAGCGGGTGCCGCCACCCTCGGCCGGCTCGAAGCCGATGCGGCCGCCATGGCGCTCGACGATGGCCTTGGCGATCGACAGGCCCAGGCCGGTGCCGCCCTTGCGCCGCACGTCGCTGGCATCGGCCTGGGCGAAGCGCTGGAAGATCCGGCTGCGGAACTCCTCCGGAATGCCGGCGCCGCGGTCGCGCACGCCGATCCGGGCCTGGCGGCCGCCCAGCCCGGCCAACAGCTCGACTGCCACCTCAATTGTGCTGCCGGCCGGCGAGAACTTGGCGGCGTTGGACAGCAGGTTGGTCAGCACCTGGATCAGGCGGTCGGCGTCGCCCTGCACCGGCAGCGGCAGGTCGGGCCGTGTCGTGATGCGGTACTCGACCTCGTGCTGCGCCGCATAGGCCTGGTTGGCCTCGACCGCCTGCTCGACCAGCACCCCGGCCTCCAGCCGGTCGTGCCTGAACTCCATGCGGCCGGACTCGATCTTCTCGATGTCGAGGATGTCGTTGACCAGCCCGACCAGCCGCTCGCTGTTCTTGTGCGCGATCTCCAGCAGCGACTTCGCCTTGTCCGGAAGCCCTCCCGCAGCCCCGGCCACGATCAGCCCCAGCGAGCCGCGGATCGAGGTCAGCGGCGTGCGCAGCTCGTGGCTCACCGTCGACACGAACTCGTTCTTCAGCTGGTCCAGCCGGTGCCGCTCGGTCATGTCGCGCAGGATGCAGACCGACACCGTGCGGCCGTCGCGCTCGAACACGCCGGTCGAGATCTCGGCCGGGAAGCTGCTGCCGTCGCGCCGCGTCACCGTGACCTCGCCGATCGGGTGGGCACCGCCGGCCAGGGCCGGCACCAGCGCCGAGATGTCGGTGCCGGCCAGGCTGCCACCGGCCACTCCGAAGGCCTCGCCGCAGGCGCGGTTGGCCAGCTCGACCACACCGTCCTGGCCGACCACCAGGATCGGGTCGCGGGCGCTGTCCAGCACGGCCTGCAGCTGGGCCTGGTTCTCGGCCAGCGCCCGGGCGGCGGCGTCGCTCTCCAGCTTGGCCCGCTCCAGCTCGCGGTAGCGCTGCAGGTCGGTGCGCACCTGGCGCGACATCGCCCAGGCCGCCAGCAGCCCGCACAGGGCTGCCAGCGCGGCGACGCCGGCCAGCAGCCAGATGATCCGCCGCAGCGTCGCGTCGGTGGCGGCCTGGCGCTGCGCCAGCAGCAACTTCTCGACCGCCACCGCCTCGTCGATCTTGGCGCGGAAGGCCGGCCCCTGGTCGGCGGTCTCCCGGACGAGGGCGCGGGCGCCGTCGAGATCGCCGCGCCGGACCGCGGCAAGGATCCGGTCGTTGGTGACCAGGATCTGCTCGGAGATCGCGGCGGCATCGTCGAAGCGCCGGACCTGCTCCGGGTTGTCGGCGGCCAGCTTGCGCAGGTCCAGGAGCCCGTCGGTGGCCAGCCGGGCGCTGTCCTCGGCCAGCGCCGCATCCCGCGGGTTGCCGGTGATGACGAAGCCGCGGCCGGAACTCTGCGTCCGCGACAGGTTCAGCCGGGCCTCATAGATGGTGGCGATCACCAGATTGGTGTGGTCGACCCAGGCCTGGGTGCGGGTGTTGTCGGCCAGGAACTGCTTGCCGAGCCATCCGGCTGCGCCGAAGAACAGCAGGAAGCCCAGGATCGCGAGCAGGACGATCGAGCGAACCGAGCCCAGAAATTTCTCCATTCCCCACGCGTCTCCCGATCGTCCCCCGGGGCCATCGGCCTCCTGATCAGGTGATAGTCGAAACCGGCGGCGGTGTCGCCGTCGGGCGGACGGTATGAATAATTTACTTAAAATTCTATCTATTTCGAAGGCGGGCACGGATCGGCCTGATCCTGCTAGGCTGCCGTCCCGGCAGACGAGGACGACATGAGCGGCACGGCAGAACTGAGGACGCGAATCGACCAGGCCCTGGGCCATGCGCCCGCCGATCTGGTGATCAAGGGCGCGCGCACCCTCGACGTGATCAGCGGCGCGCTGCTGGAGGGCGACGTGGCGGTCTGCGGCGACCGCGTCGTCGGCACCTGCGACGACTATTCCGGCGCGGTCGAGATCGACGGCCGCGGCAAGGTGGTGGTGCCCGGCTTCATCGACACCCATGTGCATTGCGAATCGACCCTGGTGACGCCGGCGGAGTTCGACCGTTGCGTGCTGCCGCGCGGCACCACCACCGCGATCTGCGACCCGCATGAGATCTGCAACGTGCTCGGCGAGGCCGGGCTGCGGTATTTCCTCGACGGCGCCCTCGGCACCGCGATGGACCTGCGGGTCCAGCTCTCCTCCTGCGTGCCGGCGACGGAGCTCGAGACCGCCGGCGCCCGGCTCGACGCCGCCGACCTGGTGCGGCACCGGGGCCACCCCAAGGTGATCGGCCTGGCCGAATTCATGAACTTCCCCGGCCTCCTGGCCAAGGACGAGGGCGTTCTGGAGAAGCTGGCCGCCTTCCAGGACGGCCATATCGACGGCCATTCGCCGCTGCTGCGCGGCAAGCCGCTGAACGCCTATCTCGCCTGCGGCATCCGCAACTGCCACGAGACGACGGGGCCGGAGGAGGCGCTGGAGAAGCTGCGCAAGGGCATGCAGATCCTGATCCGCGACGGCTCGGTCAGCAAGGACGTGCACGCCCTGGCGCCGATCATCTCGGCCGAGACCTCGCCGCTGCTCGGCCTGTGCACCGACGACCGCAACCCGCTCGACATCGCCGAGGAGGGCCATCTCGACCATTTGATCCGGGCCGCGATCCGGCAGGGCGCCCCGGTGGCCCATGTCTACCGCGCCGCCACCTGGTCGGCCGCCCAGGGCTTTGGCCTGCGCGATCGCGGCCTGGTCGCGCCTGGTCGCCGTGCCGATCTGGTGCTGCTCGACGACCTCGACAGCTGCGCCGTGTCGCTGGTGATCAGTGCCGGGCGGATCGTCCGGCCGGACATCTTCGCGGGGCGTGCGGCCCCGGCGCCGGTCGGCCTCGGCTCGGTCAGGCTCGACCCGGTGGCGGTTGAGGATTTCCAGGCCCCGACCGGCGGCCCGACCGGCCCGGTGATCGGGCTGATCCCGGGCAAGATCATCACCGCGGCGCTGACCGCGACCCTGCCCTGGCGCGGCGGCTGCCGCCACCCCGACCCGGATCAGGACATCCTCAAAATCTGCGTCTTCGCCCGGCACGGGGTGAACCGCAACATCGGCCGCGCCTTCGTGAAAGGGTTCGGCTTCCGCGGCGGCGCGCTGGCCTCCTCGGTCGGGCATGACAGCCACAACATCTGCGTGGTCGGCGACAACGACGCCGACATGGCGGTGGCGGTGAACAGGCTGATCGAGCTGCAGGGCGGCTTCGTCGCCACCCGCAACGGCCAGGTGGCCGGCGAGATCGCGCTGCCCCTGGCCGGGCTGATGAGCCTGCAGCCCTTCGAGCGGGTGGCGGACGAGTTGCGGGCGTTGCGCCGGGCTGTGAAGGCGATGGGCTGTCCGCTGCCCGAACCCTTCATCCAGCTCGCCTTCCTGCCGCTGCCGGTGATCCCGCACCTCAAGATCACCGACCGCGGGCTGGTGGATGTGGACCGGTTCGAGCTGATCGCCGCCTAGCCGCGGCTAGTCGTGATGCAATGCCAGCCAGACCGTCGGCTCGGCCGGGTCGGTCCAGGCGACGCGGTGGCGGGCATGGGCGGGGATGTGAACCCAGTCGCCGGGGCGCAGGGTGCGCGGCGCTGGCTCGTCCTCGAGCTCCAGCCCCGCGGAGCCGCGCAGCAGCAGCACCCACTCCGCCCGCTCCTGGTCGTACCAGAAGCCGGGCGGGCTGGCCTGGCCGGTGGAGACTATCCGTTCCAGCACGAAGCCCGCGCCCTGCAACAGGGTGGTGAACTCTTCCTCCGCCGCCTCCCGCGGCAGCGCGTCGAACAGGCTGCCGGCCCTCACGACGGCTTCAGCCGGGACGCGGCGGCGGCATAGCCGCCGGCGGCGCCATCGACGAAATGGACATGGTCGCTGCGCAACGGCGACGGCGTGAAGCAGGTGACGATCGCGGAGTCCTGCCGGTGCAGGCCGAAGCGGGCGATGCCGGCCTGCTCGGCGGCCAGCAGGCGCGCCTCCAGCCGGTCGGCCAGCGCCGGGGTGCAGTCCAGCGTCATGCGCAGCCCGTCATCGTATTTGCGGTAGTCGGCATTGGCCACCATCTCGCGCATGTAGCGTCCGGGCTGGAAGCCGCCGAGCGAGATGCCGAAGCGGAACAGGGTCCAGCCGGCCAAGCTCTGCAGCCCCAGCGCCAGCTTGCGCAGCAGCAGCGGCTGGCCGGTGCCGCGCGATGCCCGCGCCTCGACATCCAGCCCGGGCGGCGGCCAGACCAGGCCCCGCGCGAGATCGGCGATCGGGTGCTCGGCCTCGCTCTCGCGGCCGGTCATGCGCAGGATGTCGCCGACCAGCTCGCGGAAGCCGGCCTCGCTCTCGGCCACCGCCGGGGCGGCGATCAGCGACAGCACCACGCCGTGCCGGGCCGGGAACTCCTGCCAGCGGCAGGACAGGCCGGAGAGGTCGGGGCGCGTTCCGGCCGGCGCCGGCTCGACCGAGAAGGCACCGGCCTTCAACTCGCGCTCGGCCCAGGCCAGGCCGCCGCCCATGAACATGGCGTAGGCGACATTCGGCGACGGCGCGTAGCGGGCGACGCGGACATCCCACCCGGCGGCGCGGATCGCCGCCACCGGCACCAGCCCGACGCGCAGGGTCAGGCCCAGCTCGTCGCGCACCCAGGCGGCGGTGGCGGCCAGCGCGGCGCGGGCGGTCCCGGCATCGCCGGGCGGCAGGGCGAAGCTGGCGCCGTCGCCGCCGAAGGCGAACGGGAAGTCGCGCTGCGCCAGGGCGTTGGACACGGCGGCGATCAGCGCCGCGCCGGCGATGTTGACGCTCTTGTACTGGCCGGCCCGGATCGCGGCGGTGGAGGCGACGACGTCGGACAGGCCCATCACCCAGTCCTCCGGCAGCGGCCGGTACAGCGCCGGGTCGGTCAGCCGGGCGAAGCCGTCGAACACCGGCACCTGGAGGTAGAACTCATCTTCGGCCATGGGCGCATTCTCGCCGATCGGGCGGGGATGGGGAAGGCGGTGCGGTTTGGGTGGGAATCGACAGGCGTTGTGGATGGGCTTAGCTATCGCCTGAAGGAGGGCCAGATGATCCGAGTCAGCATGCGCGAAGCAAAGACCGGTCTGCCGGCCTTGGCGGAAAGGGCGCGAGCCGGAGAGCGCGTGGTCATCGAGCGCGACGGCACGCCATGGGTCGAGCTCAAGCCCTATGCCGGCGAGCGGCGTCGACCCGGCGGCTACGAGGGGCGGATCGCCATCCCGGATGTCGGCGCGGAAGACGAGGCGATCGCGGATCTGTTCGAAGGCAGGTGATGCGGCAGTTCCTCCACACCCTCCAGGTGACCACCGGCGGCAAGGGCTTGGTCGAGATCACGCCGCAGATCCGGCCCTGGGTCGAGGCGCAGCGGATCGGGACCGGCCTGCTGACCGTGTTCTGCCGGCACACCTCAGCCTCGCTGCTGATCCAGGAGAATGCCGATCCGGATGTCCGGGCCGATCTGGAGGCCTATTTCGAGCGGATCGCGCCCGAGGGCGACGGCTACATCCACGACGCCGAGGGCCCGGACGACATGCCGGCCCATATCCGCACGGCCCTGACCCAGGTGCAGCTGTCGATCCCGGTCGCGTCCGGACGGCTGGTGCTCGGCACCTGGCAGGGGATCTACCTGTTCGAGCACCGCCGCCGGCCACACCGCCGCGAGATCGTGCTGCATCTGCTGGGGGAGTAGCGCCGGCCGTCAGGCTCGGCCGACCGTCTCCACGAACCGGTCGATCTCGGCTTCGCTGTTGTAGTAGTGCGGCGAGGCCCGCAGCATCGCGTCCAGGCCGCGGTCGGTCATGTCGAACATGGTCGAGCGGCGGCGGGTGACGCTGGCGTTGATGCCGGCCTCGCGCAGCCGCTGGTGCAGCGCCTCGGCCGGTTCGTCGGCCTTGGTGAAGCTGACGATCGCCGACCGCTCGGCCCCCTTGTCGCGCACGGCGACGCCGGGCAGGGCCGACAGCCCGTCGCGCAGCTGCGCCGCCAGGGCCCGGGCGCGGTCGCGGATGGCGTCGAGGCCGAGGGCCAGGGCGTAGTCGACCGCGGCACCCATGCCGAGGATGCCGGTGAAGTTGCGCTCGAAATTCTCGAAGCGGCGGGCGTCCGGGCGGACCACGTAGCGGTCGGGCGCCACCATCTCCGCCGCGTGGAGGTCGAGGAAGGGCGGGTCGATCCGGTCCAGCATCGACCGCCGGGCATAGAGGAAGCCGACCGCGCGCGGCCCGCGCAGGAACTTGCGGGCGGTGGCCGACAGCATGTCGCATCCGATCGCCTCGACATCGACCGGCATCTGGCCGACCGACTGGCAGGCGTCGAGCAGATAGGGAATGCTATGCGCGCGTGCGATTTGCCCGATCGCCGCCGCCGGATTCACCAGCCCGCCATTGGTCGGGATGTGGCTGACCGCGATCAGCCGCGCCGGGCCGCGATCGGTGGCCGCGACCGCCTGCTCCAGCGCCGCGACGTCGAGTTGGCCCGTGGCGTCGTCGGGCACCACCTCGACCACCGCGCCGGTGCGCTGCGCCACCTGCAGATAGGAGATGGTGTTGGAGGCGTATTCGGCCTTGGCGGTCAGGATCCGGTCGCCCGGCCGGAACGGCAGGCCGTAGAACACCATGTCCCAGGCCCGCGTCGCGTTCTCCATCATCGCGATCTCGGCCGGGTGGGCGCCGATCAGCCGGGCGATCGAGACATAGGCGGCCTCGAGCCGGGGCTCGGCCTCCGCGGCCGCCGCATAGCCGCCGATCTCCGCCTCCCGCCGCAGATGGTCCAGCATCGCGTCCAGCACCGGCCGCGGCGGCAGGGCCGAGCCGGCATTGTCGAGATGCAGCACCCGGGCGCAGCCCGGCGTGTCGGCGCGCAGCCGGTCGAGATCGAGCGTCATCAGGTCAGGTCCAGCACCGAGCGCAATCCGAGGAAGGCCGGCAGTGGATGGGTGACCAGATAGGTCGGGATGCCGACGACGAAGCTGCGCATCCGGCCCTTGGCCTCGAAGCGCTGGCGGAACAGGGCGTCGTCGAACAGGGTCTCGAGCTTCGGCACGATGCCGCCGGCGATGTAGACGCCGCCGCGCGACCCCAGCGTCAGCGCCAAGTTGCCGGCGACGGTGCCGAGCATCGAGGCGAAGGTGGATACCGCCTCGGCGCAGTGCGGGTCGCCGGTCTTGGCGCCCTCGGTGACCGCGGCGGCGTCGCGCTGCACCGGGTCGATTCCGTCCAGCTGCGACAGCGTCTCGTAGAGATTGACCAGCCCCATGCCGGACAGCACCCGCTCGGCCGAGACGTGCTGGTGGCGGTGGCGCAGCCGGTCGAGCACGGCCGCCTCGCGCTCGGTCGCCGCCGCCATGGTAACATGCCCGCCCTCGCCGGCCAGGGCGGCCCAGCGCGCGCCGCTGGGCACCAGGCCGGAGACGCCGAGGCCGGTGCCGGGGCCGAGCACTCCGATCGGCTCGTTCGCCACCGGCGTGCCGCCGCCGATCGGGCTGCGGTCGCCCTCCTCCAGATACGGCACCGCCAGGGCGACGGCGGTGAAGTCGTTGATCACCTCCAGCCGGTCCAGCCCCAGATCCTTCTTCAGGGCCGAGATCGAGAAGGACCAGGCGGCGTTGGTCAGGGTCACCTGGTCGCCGGTGACCGGGCTGGCCACGTCGATCGCCGCCTGTGTCGGCGGGGCCGCCGGCTTGACCATGTCGAGATAGGCGTGGGCAGCATCGGCCAGGGTCGGGTAGTCCGCCCCGTGCAGGATCTTGGTGTCCCGTGTCCCCTTGGCGTCGGCCAGGGCGAAGCGGGCGTTGGTGCCGCCGAGATCGGCGATGAGGGCGAGAGGCTCAGGCATGGCGGGCCGGCTGGTGCGGGACGGCCATGCTTCCCTCATGCCGCGGCCGGGGGCAAGCCCGAAGCGTCGGGCCGCCGGCCGCGAGTCGGCGCGTATCGCCGGGCCGGATTCGACACTGGAGTGTGCACTGCAGCACAAACTTGATGCTAACTGCACATATCTTAGGCACGAATTGGTTCTAAGTGGCTGTTCTGCAAGAGGAATTCATTTTCCTCTTGATTTGTCCGGCGAACTGCCTAAATTGTGCATTGCGACATGCAGCGATGCTGCTGTCGTAACGCACTTCTTGGGCGTTTCCTCCCTAAACTCGGGCCGCAGTTCGCTGCGGCCCTTTTTCTTGTGCGCCGGGCCGAAGACGCCGGCAGCCCCGCGAAGGTTCAACCTCCGCCTCCCTTCGGATCCCGGCAATGCCCCGAATCGCCGCGAAAGATCGGCGCGGATAGCGAAACGGCCGGGTCGCCCCGGCCGCTCGCGGTCGCAATGTGTCCGATCCGGCCGGCTCAGTGCTCGCCGCCGGCCTCGGCCTTGTCGTCGAACAGCGGGGTCGGGGCGGGCTGCGGGGCGGCGGCCGCCCCGGCTGCGGCCGGGGCCGTCGCCGCTCCGGCATCGCCGCCCAGCGGCTGCAGCGTGCCGATCAGCTTGCCGCCGGTCTCGACCTGCAGCTCGCCATATTTGACGGTGCCGGTGACGACGCCGCTGGCGCGCAGGCGCAGCAGGCCGGACACCGACAGGTCGCCCTCGAACCGTCCGGCGATGTCGCCATCGCTGATCTCGGCCGAGCCCTTGAATACGCCCTGCTCGGCGATCTCGATGGTCTGGCAGTCCTTGATCTTGGCCTCGATCCGGCCCTCGACCACCAGGTGGTCGCAGGCGGTGATCTCGCCGGCCAGAGAGATCTCGCTGCCGACGATCAGCTTGCGCGGCGAGTCGCGGCCGGTCGGTCCCGCCGACTCCGCCGGGCGGCGGACGCCGCGGAGCGCCGCGGTGCGGGGAGGGGCGA
>NZ_JBQJIK010000120.1:0-15859 GCF_052078665.1 Inquilinus sp. CA228
GCCTGGTCGTCGATGGGCGAGCGCTAGACATACAGATAGGGCAGGAACAGCGTCTCCGGCGGCGCCGAATCGGCCGCCTCCGCCTCGGCATCCAGCACCGCCAGCTCGGCGCCGGCGATCCGGCCGAACCAGCCGGCGGCATCGCCGGCGGTCAGCAGCGGCGCGATCTCGATCGCCCAGCCGGCGCGCGGATGCGCCAGGGTGGTGAAGGGGCGCGGCAGCGCCGCGGGGTCGAGCGGCCGGCTGCGCGCCACCCAGCCGCTGGTGCCGAGATAGACATGGAGCTGGCCGTCGGCCGCCGCGCCGAAGGTCGAGGCCGCGGCGTCGCCGCAGCCATTCACCACCGGACAATCCATCGGCAATCCGAGCGCGAGCGCCGCCGTCGGCCGCAGTGTCCCGATCACGGCATCGGCCGGCAGGATCGGCGGCAGCAAAGCGGGGTCGAGGCCGACCGCCTCGACCAGCGGCGCCGACCAGACACGCCGGGCGATGTCCATCAGCCCGACCGTGGTGGCGGCGGCCGGGTCGGTGGCGATCCGTCCGGTCAGCCGCAGCGCCAGATAGTCCTTGGCCCCCGGCAGGATGGTCGCCACCCGCCGCGCCGCCTCGGGCTCGGCCTGCTGCAGCCAGCGGAACTTGGCGATCGTGTTCAGCGGCCCGGGCGCATTGCCCAGCACCGCCGGGGCGCCCGCCGCCAGCAGCCGGTCGCGGATCGCCGGAAACGTCACGCCGCTGCGGCCGTCGCTGTACAGCAGGGCCGGCCGCACCGGGCGCCCGTCGGCGTCGAGCGGCACCAGATTCTCCATGGTGCCGACCAGCGCGATCGCCCGCACCGAATCGCGCATCGCCGCCGGCAGGGCGGCGCAGGCGGTGACGGCGGCGGTCCACCAGTCCTCCGGATCCTGCTCCTGCCCGCCGCCGGGAATCGACCGGGTCGGATGGCGCGCCTCGACCTGCCGGGCCGGGCGGCCATCCTCGCCGAAGGCGACCAGCTTCAGCGCCGTGCTGCCGAGATCGAAGACCAGGAGGATGCTCATCGCGCCGCCGCCATGCCGAAGCGGCGCAACATCACCGCGGCGATGATGATCGCGCCGGTCACCATCTTCTGGAAGAAGGGATCGACATTGAGGATGGTCAGCCCGTTCGCCAGCACCGCGATGATGGCGACGCCGACCGCGGAGCCAAGCACATTCGGCCGGCCGCCGCGGAAGGCGGTCATGCCGAGGAAGACGGCGGCATAGGCCGGCAGCAGCAGGCTTTCGCCCATGGTGTGCTGGACGCTGCCGAGCCGCGCCGCCAGCAGCACCCCGGCCAGGCCGCACAGCGCCGCGGAGATGGCGAAGACGGCGACCACCGGCCGGCCGATCGGCACCCCGGACAGGCGCGCCGCCTCGCGGTTGCTGCCGATCGCGATCAGCCGCCGGCCGAACACGGTCAGGGCCAGGGTGCCGCCGGCCGCGAGCAGCACCGCCAGCATCCACAGCGTCAGCACCGGCACCGGGCCGGCCGCGGCCCGGGCCAGCGTGGTGAAGCCCGGCGGGATGCCCTGGAACAGGCTGGCGCCGCCGGACAGCCAGTAGGCGACGCCTGAGGCGATGGTGCCGAGCGCCAGGGTGGCGATGAAGGACGGTGCCCTGAGCCCATGCACCACCAGACCGTTCAGTGCACCGACCAGGCCGCAGGCCAGCAGCGTCAGCAGGATCGCCGGGGCCGGTCCGGTGCCGGCGGCCAGCAGCTTGACCACCAGCACGCCGGCCAGCGAGGCGACGAAGCCGACCGACAGGTCGAATTCGCCGACCACCATGACGAGGGTCGCGGCGGCGGCGACGATCGCCAGGATCGCCATCTGCTGGGTGACGTTGAGCAGGTTGGCGGCGGTGGCGAAGGCGTCGGGCCGGGCCAGGGCGAAGCCGAGCACGATCGCGGCCAGCGCCACCGGCGTGCCGAAGCGTTCGACCAGACGCGCCGCCGCCGCCTCAGCCGCCATGGTGCTTGCCCTGGAGACTCACGGGCAGGTCACGCCCAGGCTGTCGCGCGTGACCAGCGTGCCGGGGGCGTAGAGCTCGGCCGCGTCCGGCTTGCCGCCGGCGAAGACCTTGGCCATCTGCCCGGCCGTGATCGTCGCCATCTCGGCGAAGTTCTGCCGCACCGTGGCGATGAAGGGCGTGCATTGCCGGATCAGGTCGATCGCCTGCGGGTTGCCATCGATGCCGGCGATGACGATGTCGCCGCGCCCGGCCGCCTGCAGCGCCAGCAGGGCGCCGATGCCGGGCTCGTCCCAGGCCGCCCAGACGGCGTCGATCGCGCCCGGCGCCGGGTTGGCGGCCAGCATCGCCTCCATGGCGTTGCGGCTGTCGTCGATCTGGCCCGGCACCTGGACGTAATGGTCGGCCACCTGGCGGATGCCCGGCGCCGCCTGCAACGCCTCGTCCAGCGCGATCTCGCGCTGATGCACGCCGGGATGGGCGGAATGGAAGAAGCGGACGATCGTGCCCTTGCCGCCCAGCCGGCCGAACAGGTGGTCGGTCATGGTCTTGCCGAGGGCGTGGTTGTCCGAGGTGACGTTCAGCGTCACCCCCGGACCCGCCGCGCCATCGATGGCGAAGACCGGGATGCCGGCGGCCGCGGCCTTGCCGACCTGGTCCTGGATCTGCGCCGGGTTGATCGACACCAGCACGATGGCGCCGGTGCGGGCGTTGACGACGTCCTCGACCCGGCTGGCCAGGGCACCGAAATCGCCGGCTGTGTCGACCACCGAGACGGTCCAGCCGTGCCTTTCGGCATCGGCCTTGAAGGTCTTGACCATCTCGCCGGTGGCGACGGCGGAGAGATAGGGCGTCAGCACCGACACCGTCTGGGCCGCGGCAGGACCGGCCGACCCCGCCGTGACCGCCGTCGCCAGAGCAACCGCCCCCATCCATCCCCGCATCGTCCGCCCCCTCCTCGTGTTTTCGTTTGTCTAGCCCCTCCGCCCGGGGCTGACAACGACGCCGACCGCTTGCCCCTGGCCGCCCCAGCCCGCACTGTGGGCGCCGACACAGGGTCGGAGCAGCAGAAACCATGGCCTTCCACGACGCGCCGCGGGCGACGCCGACCGTACAGCAGGACGACGACATCGTCCGGATCACGCGCTGGGACTTCGAGCCGGGCGCCGCGACCGGCTGGCACCAGCACGGCTTCCCCTATTTCGTCATCATGCTGCGCGCCGGGACGCTGCGGATCCACAACGGCGAGACCGAGACCGCGGTGCCGCTGGCCGAGGGCCAAGCCTATATGCGCCCCGCCGGCATCCGCCACGACGTGATGAACGGCTCGCCACACCCGATCGCCTTCGTCGAGATCGAGATCAAGCGGCCGGGTGCGCTCGATGGCTGGACCGTCTGAGAGCAGCGCCGGGCCCCGCATCGCCTTCCGGCTTGAGGCGTCGGGCGCGATCGGCGGCGGCCATGCGATGCGTTGCCTGACCCTGGCCCGGGCCCTGGCCGATCGGGGCGCGGACTGCCTGTTCCTGGTGAACGGCGAGGCCGCGGCCGTGCTGCCGGCCTTGGCCGGAATCGCCTGCCGGGTGGTCGAGCCAAGCCCCGAGGCGGCGGTGGCGGCGGTCCGCGCGGCCTGGCCGGGCGGGGCCGACGCGGCGGTCTGCGACCTCTATCGCTGGACGGCGCCGGAGGAGCGCGCCTTCGCCGCCGCCGCGCGCCGCCTGCTGGTGATCGACGACCTGGTCGCGGCGCCGCACCATTGCGACCTGCTGCTCAATCAGAATTTCGGCACCGACGCCGCCGGCTATGACGGGCTGCTGCCGCCCGGCTGCCGGCGGCTGATCGGCCTCGACCACGCCCTGCTGCGCCCGGATTTTCCCGCATTGCGGCCGGCGGCGCTGGCGCGGCGCCGGGAGATGGCACGGCCGCAGACGATCCTGGTGTCGCTCGGCCTGACCGATGTCGGCGGGATCACCGGCCGGGTCTGCGCCGCCCTGGCGACCATCCCGGATTTCGCCCGCGCCGAGGTGGTGCTGGGGCCGGTCGCGCCCAGCATCGCCCGGGTGCGGGCGATCGCCGCCGCCGATCCGCGCTTCCGCTGCCATGTCGGGCTCGAGGACATGGCGCGGGCGATGCTGGAGGCGGATGCGGCGATCGGGGCGATGGGCAGCAGCTCCTGGGAACGCTGCTGCCTCGGCCTGCCGACGCTGGCCGTCACCCTGGCCGACAACCAGCGGCCGGCGGCGCAGGCCCTGGCCGTCTCCGGCAGCGTCGCGCTGGCCGGCGACGCGGCGGCGCTGGACGACGCCGCGCTGCGGGCGGCGATTGCGGCCTTCCTCGGCGACACGGACGGACTGCACCGCCTGTCCCGCGCCTCCGCCGCGCTGTGCGACGGACTCGGCGCCGGGCGGGTGGCGGAAGCGCTGCTGGAGGGGTTGGCCTGACAGCCCCTCCGAAGGCCTGGGCTACTTCTCGTCGTAGCGGAAGCCGAGGCGCAGCACGACCTGGTAATGCGCCACCTTGCCGTCCTTGAGTTGGCCGCGGATCTCCTTCACCTCGAACCAGTCCAGGTTGCGCAGGGTCTTCGACGCGGTGGCGACGGCGCCCTGGATCGCGTCCTCGAGGCCCTTCTCGGACGAGCCGGCGAGCTCGGTGATGGCGTAGGTATGGCCCATGGTCGATCTCCTCCTTCAGTCCGGACGGACGTGGCTGCCGCCGGTTCACCGTGGAAGTGTGAGCGCATCGGCGACAACCGCCAAATCCTTCAGGCCAAATCCTTCAGGAATGCGGCATAGGCCCGGCGCCCTCAGCCCTTGGGCGTGTCCGATGGGAAGCGCGGCAGCGACCAGCCGAGGCCGAGCGCCAGCGCCCGCAGGCCGAAGGCGGCCGCGGCGCCGAGGCAGGCGGCCAGCAGCGCGTCGCCGGAGATCGCCCGGACCACCACATAGACCGAGGCCCCCAGGACGGCGGCGGTGACGTAGATCTCGCCGCTGACGATCAGCGTGACCTGGCCGATGATGACGTCGCGGATGATGCCGCCGAAGGTCGCGGTCATGGCGCCGAGCACGATCGCCGAGACCGCCGGCGCCCCCGCATCCACGGCCCGTTCCGCCCCGGTGACCGCGAACAGCGCCATCCCGACCGCATCGGCCCAGACGATCACCCGGCGCCGCCGGCCATCGCCGGCGCGGACCGGAAAGGTCGGGTGGCCGAAGAACACGGTCAGGGCTACGACGACGCAGATCACCAGGTCGACCGGATCGGCGATCCAGAACACTGGCCCGATGCCGAGCAGCAGGTCGCGCAGGGTGCCGCCGCCGATGCCGGTGGCGGTGGCCAGGATGATGAAGCCGACCGGATCGGCCTGGCGGCGCGCCGCGACCAGCGCGCCGGTCAGTGCGAAGACGGCCACGCCGACCCAGTCCAGCCAGAGTCCGATCTGCCCCTGCATTCCACCCCCCCTGCGATCCCGGTCCGGCCGCCGCCCCTGCCCACGGCTATCGTAGCCAGGGCCGGCGCGGCACCCAAGCCGTCGGCGCGCCATATCTCCTTGATTCCGCGCGGAATTCAATCCTGAGAATGGGCCGCCGGGACCGATCCTCTCAAAAACGGGAAAGATTGCTCTTGCTCGGATTAATCTAAATTACCTAAAATTTGATACAAATCAGTTCAAACGTGGCTCCCGGGGGATGGGAGCGCCTTGGGCACACGCGTCAGAGCGCACGATTCGCCGGCAGGCCAGCGGTGGCCAGGGGAAGGGGTGCGGGCTGAACCGGGCAATTGAGAAGCCCGGCCTCATAACATGGTTTTTGGAGAGGACGATGAAGGCTTTTACCCCGATCCTCGCCGCGGCGGCGCTGGCCGCGGCAGGGTTCACGACTGCCGCGAACGCCGCGACGGCGACCGGCAACCTGCAGGTCAAGATCACCATCACCAAGGAATGCCAGGTCAATTCCGGCAGCGGCGGCGCCGGAGCCGGCGACGCCGTGCTCGACTTCGGCAGCCGCGGCGTGCTGAACGCCAATGTGGACGGCCAGACTGCGACCAGCGGCACCGGCGCGATCCAGGTGCAGTGCACCAGCGGCACCGCCTACCAGATCGGCCTCAACGCCGGCCTGAACCCGTCCTCGCCCGGCGACATCAACACCCGCCGGATGAAGAACGGCACCGAGTTCGTGTCCTACCAGCTGTACCAGGACTCGGCCCGGACCACGGTCTGGGGCAACACCACCGGCGCCAGCGGCAACACCGTGTCGAAGACCGCCGACGGCACCGTCCAGGGCACCCAGGTGTTCGGCCGCGTCCCGCCGCAGACCACCCCCTCGGCCGGCGTCTACAGCGACACCGTCACCATCACCGTCACCTACTGACCGCCAACCCGAGGACACCCCTGATGCGCCGGCTTCTCGCGCTTCTCGCGGTCGTCCCTGGGCTGGTCTTTGCGCAAGACGGGCGGGCGGCATCCCTCCAGGTGTCGCCCGTCTCCGTCGACCTGACCGCGCCGGCCCAGGCGTCTGCCGTCAATCTCCGCAACAATGGCGACCGGCCGGTCAACGTCCAGGTCCGCGTCTACAAATGGACGCAGGACGGCGGCGAGGATCAGCTGGCCCCCGCCACCGACGTCGTCGCCAGCCCGCCGGCCGCATCGCTGCAGCCGGGCACGACCTACACCATCCGCGTCGCCCGCATCGCCGCGCCGGTGACCAGCGGCGAGGCGACCTACCGCCTGCTGATCGACGAGCTGCCCGAGGTCAATGTCCGCCGGCCGGCCGACGCCGTGAACCTTGTCATCCGCTACTCGATCCCCGTGTTCTTCGCCGACCGCGCCGCCGGCGCCGAGCTGCGCTGGGACGTCCGCCGCGACGGCGGCAGCCTGGTGGTCGAGGCCACCAACACCGGCAGCCGCCACGCCAAGATCGCCAACCTGACGGTCGCCTCGCCCGCCGGCCAGGTCGCCTTCGGCCAGGGCCTGAACGGCTATGTCCTGCCGGGCGCTACCCGCCGCTGGGCCGCCAGCGCCGGCGCCCAGCGGATCCAGCCGGGCAGCAGCGTCAGCATCACCGCCAAGGGGGACGATTATGCAGTCAACCAGACGGCGACGGTCGCCGGTCGTTAAGCGGCGCGTTGCCTCCTGGTGCCTGCTTCTCGCCCTCGGCGCCGCGGCGCCGGCGATCGCCCAGGACGTGCCACCACCCGACGTGCCGCCCCCTGACGGGGTGGACCCGAGCCAGGACCTGCTGCTGGGCGTCATCGTCAACGACCGGTCGACCGGCACGCTGGCCACCTTCAGGCGCCTGCCGGACGGCCGGCTGGCGGCTACACCGGGCGACCTGCGGACCGCCGGCATCCAGCCCAAGATCGGCACCGTCGATGGCGACGGGCTGATCCCGCTCGACAGCCTGGCCGGCGTCACCTGGCGCTATAACGAGCCGAAGCAGGTGGTGGTGTTCACCGCCCCCGACGACGCCCGGGTGCCGACCAGCGTCGATGTCGGCTCCGGCAGCCGGCCGGTCGACCTGTCCGCGGTGCGCTCGGATCTCGGCTTCCTGATGAACTACACGCTGTACGGCACGTCGCAGTACGACTGGAGCAACGACGGCAGCACCAGCACGCTCAGCGGCAGCTTCGACGCGCGCGTCCTGACGCCCTACGGCATCGGCTCGACCACGGCGCTGGCCCGGGTCAACGACTTCGACAATTTCGACGACGAGAGCAACGGCTTCATCCGCCTCGACAGCGCCTGGCGCTACACCGATCCGGAGAGCCTGCTGGTCTACCAGGCCGGCGACAGCATCTCGGCCGCGCTGTCCTGGTCCTCGTCCTACCGCTTCGGCGGCCTGCAGTTCAAACGCAACTTCGACATCCGCCCGGACCTGGTCACCAGCCCGGTGCCGAACCTGGCCGGCACCGCCTCGGTGCCCTCGACCCTCGACCTCTACCTGAACAACATCCGGGTGTTCTCCGGCGAGGTCCCGGCCGGGCCCTTCGACTTCACCGGCCTGCCCTTTCTCGGCGGCGGCGGCGACGCCCGCATCGTCATGAAGGACGCGCTCGGCCGCGAGGTCGTCACCCAGCGCTCCTACTTCTTCGCGCCGGACATGCTGCGCGAGGACTATTTCGACTTCTCGGTCGAGCTCGGCTTCGTCCGCCTCGGCTATGGCGACAGCTCGTTCAAATACGACCGCAGCCTGGCCGGCTCGGCCAGCATCCGCTACGGCCTCACCGACTGGATGACGCTGGAGGGCCATGCCGAGGCCACCCGCGGCCTGTTCAACGGCGGCGCCGGTGTCGTCACCAGCTTCGGCCCCTACGGCGCCGTCAACGCCTCGGCCGCCGCCAGCCAGTACGGCGCCAGGGACGGCGACGAGACCGGCGGCAAGGTCTCGGCCTTCTACCAGGTCTCCCGCCTCGGCTACTCCTTCTATGCCGGCGCCGACCGCATGATCGGCGACTACAACGATGTCGGCCTGGTGGTCGACCGCCGGCACGGCAACGACGCCCCGATCTCGTCCCGCGCCCGCGAGATCCTGCGCACCGGCCTGTCCTTCCCGCTCGGCTTCGACCCGTCCTCGCTCAGCCTCGGCTTCTCCCGCATCCGCGGCGCCGGCGAGAACGGCGATTCCTCGATCCTCACCGCCTCCTGGTCGCGCACCATCTTCGACGACGTCTCGGTCTACGTCACCGGCTACGGCGATTTCGACGACCGCAGCAACTACGGCGTCTTCGCCGGCGTCACCATCCCGCTCGGCGGCGACATGACCGGCTCGGCCAATGTCTCGCGCAACGGCAACCGCGCCAGCTTCGACACCAGCCTGACCAAATCCGCCCGGCTCGAGGAAGGCTCGCTCGGCTGGGCCGTCCGCGACCAGGAGACGGTCGACGGCACCGGCAACCGCGCCGCCTCGGTCAACTACCGCGCCGCCGTCGCCTATCTCCAGGGCTCGCTCGAGCAGTCGGGCGACATGGGCCGCGTCACCGGCACGGTCGAGGGCTCGATCGTCGCCGCCGGCGGCGGCGTGTTCCTGGCCAACCGGGTCGACGACGCCTTCGCCGTGGTCAAGGCCGGCGGCCCGAATGTCGAGGTCTCGCTCAACAACCGCCGGGTCGCCACCACCAACTCCGGCGGCCGCGCCTTCGTGCCCTATCTGCAGTCCTACCAGAACAACACGATCGCGATCGACCCGGCCAACCTGGCGCTCGACCTGCAGCCGGACGCGACCCAGACCGTGGTGGTGCCGGCCGACCGCTCCGGCGCGGTGGTCGATTTCGGGGTGAAGAAGGTGGACGCCGCCGTGGTCAGCCTGACCGGGCCGGACGGCAAGCCGCTGCCGGTCGGGGCGGTGGTCCAGCTCGACGGCACCGACCAGGCCACCGTCACCGGCTATGACGGGCGCACCTACATCACCGGCCTGTCCGGCCGGAACGGCGTGATCGTCACCCTGCCCGAGGCCGCCGGCACCTGCCGCGCCGGCTTCGATTACCAGGCCGTCCCGGGCGCCCAGCCCGAGATCGGACCCATCCCATGCCGCTGAGACCGGAGGATCCCATGCGCTCCTCGCATCTCGTCGCCCTGGCCGGCATCGCCATCGCCCTGGTCCTCGCGGCCAGCTGGGCCTGGCTGCCGCCGGCCCGGGCCCAGGAGGCCGCAACGGGCGGCCCCGGACCGAGCATCGGTCTCGGCTCGCTGCCCGGCGACAACGCGCCCGGCACCGCCGGCCCGCGCATCGCCGGCATCTCGGCGCTGCGCATCGCGATCACGATCCAGACCGCATGCCGCGTCGACCGCGACGCCGTCCTGAGCTTCCCCGGTCTCACGCCCGGCGGCGGGGCGGTCGACGGTACGGGCAGCGTCGCCATCGACTGCTCCAACGGCCTGCCCTATCTCCTCGCCCTCGACGCTGGCGGCGGCGCGCCCGCCATCCCCTTCCGGCTGTATAGCGACCCCGACCGCAAGAGCGTCTGGGGCGACCGGCCCGGCATCGACACCGTCCCCGGCCACGGCACCGGCAACCCCGTCACCGTCCCGCTCTATGCCCGCGCCGCGCCCGCGGCGGGCGGACCCGCCGGCGACCGCGCCCCGGTCCGCCTCACCGTCGCCTATTGACGATGTCCAGGAACTCCGCCGCCATGACCGCGCTGCCCCGCCTGCTCGTCCTCGCCCCGCTCGCCGCCCTCGCGCTGCTGTCCGCGCCGACGGGCGCGCAGGCCCAGACCTGCAAGGTCGGCAGCATTTCGAATCTCGGCACCACGACGGTCGACATCGTGCCGAATGCGGGGGCCAAGGTCACGGGCACGGTCCAATACATCTGCCAATCGCCGCGCCCGGTCACGGGGTTCCGGATCTGCTCCTATATCCGCGCCGCCGGCAACCAGATCGGCCCGGACGACTACACCTACTACCAGACCCGGGACACCGATTCCCGCCTGGCCTGGGAGATGAAGGACGGTTTCAACCGCCGCTTCGCCCGGGACGGCGGCGGCAGCCGCTCGACCGGCGGCATCCTCCTGACCATTCAAGGCGGCGGGACCGGGACGTACTGGGACAGCACCACCCAGCTGAACCTGACCTATCTCGACCGGCAGCAGCAGGACCGGGTCCGGCCGGGGACCTATACCGACACCTACCAGCTGGTCAGCCAGTATCTCGTCAGCCCCGGCAACGCCAGCTGCGAGGCCGGGCTGTCGAGCACGACCGGCACCATGGTCACGTCCTTCACCGTCACCTCGACCGTGCTCAAGAACTGCCAGTTCGAGAACTTCCAGGACGTCGATTTCGGCTCCTGGGGCTCGGTCGCGGCGGCGCGGGCGAGCTCGACCGGCGTGCGGCAGTTCGGCAATGTCGGCATCCGCTGCACCTATCAGACGCCCTACAGCATCACCATCGGCGACGGCCAGAACGTTAGCGGCGGCACCCGGCGGATGCGGAAAGGCACCGACTATCTGGCCTATGCGCTGTTCCAGCCGGGTTGCAACCTGGCCTGGACCACGGCCTCGCCGCTGGCCGGCACCGGCACCATCGTCAGCGCGATCAACAACCACCAGGTCTGCGGCCAACTGACCACCCCGCTGGCGGTGGCCCCCGCCGCCGGCACCTACACCGACCTCGTCGTCGTCACCGCGACCTTCTGACGGACGGGAGGCTTCATGGGCGACCATCAGGACAGCACCGCCGGCACGACGGCGAAGGCCAGGCTCAAGCTCGCGGTCCTGTACGGCACCCGGCCGCCGGACCTTGACCTGGTGCGTGGCGAGATCCGCCCCTTTGCGGATCTGTTCGAGCTGCCGATCGCCGGCGATCACATGCCGCAGATCCGCTCGCTCGAGCCGGATCTGGTCCTGGTCTATGTCAGCTCGCTGCCCAGGCCGGTGGACGTCGCCTTGGCGCGCCGAATCCTCGGCCCGCTGCGCGGCGCCCGCAAGCTGGTCGTCGTCGCCGGTCGCGACCTGCTGTCCGCCAGCGACCTGGCCTTCGACCTGGTCGGCCACGTCGTCTATGACGACAGCCTCGGCGACGCCGCCATCCGCATGCTGATCCGGCGCAACCTCGCCTTCCTGGCCGGCTTCCGGCGGAAGATCGGCCGGATCGATTCCACCCTCGACCGCATGGCCGACCTCAGCCACGACATCGTGGCCCAGCATGCCGAGATGCTGAGCCTGCATCGCGAGGACCCGGCCGATCTGCCCCATCCCGGCGACGGAGGTGCCACCATGATCGACAGCCCGGTCGCCCTGATCGACGTCTCGCTCGCCATCATCAAGTCGCTCGCCGGCGCCCTGGGCGACGAGTTCGTCAGCGTCGAATACGTCCAGATCCTGATGTACCTGCACCGCAGCCGGCTGGCCGGGCGGCGCGGGGTGTCGGTCAGCGAGCTGTGCGGGCTGATCGACGCGCCCTATTCCACCACCGTCCGCCGGATCGACGAGCTGGCGAAGAAGAGCTACCTGCGCAAGAGCGTCGATCCGGCCGACAAGCGCCGGATCAATGTCGAGATCGCCGGCCCGTCCGTCGCCATCGTCGAGCGCTTCCTCGGCGGGTTCAAGGCGTCGATCGGCGGCCTGCTGGCGGGATCCGGCGGTGCTTCGGCCTGACCGCCGCCCGAGCATCGGACAGACTTGGCCGACCATCCATAAAGTCTCATCGGAGCATCTCCACACCCGTGCAGAACTCATCCGCTTCGGGCAAGCTCATGTCGCATCGATGGTGAAGGTCCCCGCATGATCCGGCCCCTGCGGCCAGCCCATCGCAGCGAGAGCAGCGGCGCCGAGCACCGGGACCGGGCGCCGAGACCATCTCATCATCTTCTTGCCATCGCGGCGAAACCCGCTCCATCATGGGTGGTCACTCCGGTTCGGATGGCCGGCCGACCGCATCCGCGGTCTTGGATCGTTGCCTTCGCGGGGACCGACTGACGCGTCGCGCGCTGTGGCGCGGCGCCATCTATCCTGGGAGGCAAGCGATGCCGATCGGCACCGTGAAGTGGTTCAACAGCACCAAGGGTTTCGGGTTCATCCAGCCGGAAGGCGGCGGGCCGGACGTGTTCGTCCACATCTCCGCCGTCGAGCGCGCCGGGCTGCGCGGCCTGAACGAAGGCCAGCGGGTCTCCTATGAGGAGCAGATGGACCCGCGCCGCAACAAGTCATCGGCCGAGAACCTCAAAGCCGTCTGACTCTGACTCAATCCGCGTCCTGGTCGGGCGGCCGCCCGCCCAGGACGCGGGTCAGTTCGCGTGCGGTGTCGCGCAGCAGCGGGCCCAGCGCCGCCGCCCGCTCCGCGGTCAGCCGGGCGGCAAGCCCGGAGACCGAGATCGCACACAGCGCCTCGCCCTGCGCGTCATGGACCACGGCGGCGACGCAGCGCAACCCGGTGACGAACTCCTCGTCATCGACCGCGTAGCCGCGTGCCCGCACCCGGGCGAGTTCGCCCGCCAAGGCGGCGGCGCCGGTCAGCGACCGGGGCGTCAGCCGCGGCAGGCCGTGCCGGGCGACCAGCGCCGCCACATCGGCCTCGGAATAGGTCGACAGGATCGCCTTGCCCATGCCGGAGGACGCCATCGGCGCCCGGCCGCCGACCCGGGTGATGGCGCGCATGATCTCGCGGCTCTCGACCTGGGTCAGGCACACCATCTCACCGTCGTCGGCGACGCCGAGATTGGCGGTCTCGCGCGTCTGGTCGCGCAGCCGGCGCAGGAAGGGCAGGGACGGGGCGACGAAGTTGCGCTGCCGCACGAAGGCCGACCCGACGGCGAAGGCCTGGCGGCCCATGTGCCACATCCCGTCCGACGGGTCGAACTGCACGAAGCGCCGCTGCTCCAGCGTCGTCAGCAGGCGGTGCACGGTCGAGGGCGACAGGCCGGTGCGGACCGCGAGGTCGGTCAGCCGCGTGCCCTCCTCATCCTCGCCCAGGGCCTCGAGCAGCGACAGCGCCCGCTCCACCGACTGCACGCTGCCGGACCTGGGGGCCGACCCGGCCGGCGCCGATCGCCTCTCTCTCATGACTCCATCCGACCTGAGGCCGTATCCGGCGGGACGCCGTCCCGTCCAAGGCTGTAGACTTCTTCATAGCATCGGAGCGGCGGTTTCCGCATCGCGGGAAACTTTCCGCGGCGCCCTGGACCGCCCGCGGCCGTTCGACTAGCCGGATAGCATGGCCCTTCAACCACGGCGCTGCACATGACCTCGTATGTTTCCCGGCACACCTTAAAGGTGGCCTCGTCCCTGGCGGATCTGGTCGAGCGGGAGATCGCTCCCGGCACTGGTGTCGATCCCGACGCCGTCTGGCGCCGCTTCGCCGCGATCGTGGCGGAGCTCGGCCCGGTCAACCGGGCGCTGCTGGCGGAGCGCGACCGGCTGCAGCAGCAGATCGATTCCTGGCACCAGGAGCGGCGGGGCCAGCCCCTGGACCCGGCCGAATACCGCGCCTTCCTGACCGGCATCGGCTATCTGCGCCAGGAAGGACCGGACTTCACCATCGACACCGGCGACGTCGATCCGGAGATCGCGACCATCGCCGGGCCGCAGCTGGTGGTGCCGGTGATGAACGGGCGCTTCGCCCTGAACGCGGCCAATGCCCGCTGGGGCAGCCTGTACGACGCGCTCTACGGCACCGACGCGATCCCGCAGACCGGCGACCTGGCGCCCGGTGCCGGCTTCAACCGACAGCGCGGCCAGGCAGTGATCGCCGAGGCGGCGCGGCTCCTCGACACCGCGATCCCGCTGGCGGCCGGCAGCCACGGCAAGGTCAAGGAATACCGCCTGACCACGGGCGGGACGGCGGCGCTGGAGGTCGTGCTCGCCGACGGCTCGACCACCGCCCTCGCGCATCCGGAGCAGTTCGTCGGATATGCCGGCGAGGACGGCAAGCGCCGCCTGCTGTTCCGCAACCACAACCTGCATGTCGAGCTGCAGATCGACCGGTCGCATCCGATCGGCGCCGACAACCCGTCGGGCGTCAAGGACGTGGTGCTGGAGGCGGCGATCACCACCATCCAGGATTGCGAGGATTCGGTCGCGGCGGTCGATGCCGAGGACAAGGTCGCGGTCTACCGCAACTGGCTGGGGCTGATGACGGGCGACCTGGCCGAGACCTTCGCCAAGGGCGGCAAGACCATGACCCGCCGGCTGGCCGACGACCGGTCCTACACTGCGGTCGATGGCGGCACGCTGACCCTGCCCGGCCGCAGCCTGATGCTGGTGCGCAATGTCGGCCATCTGATGACCACCGACGCGGTGCTGGACCAGGACGACAACGAGGTGCCGGAAGGCTTCCTCGACGCCCTGGTCACCGCGTTCTGCGCCATCCACGACCTGAAGAAGGGCAGCGGGCCGCGCAACAGCAGGGCCGGCAGCGTCTACATCGTCAAGCCGAAGATGCACGGGCCGGACGAGGCGGCGCTGACCGACGCGCTGTTCGGCCGGGTCGAGGATGCGCTGGGCCTGCCGCGCCACACGCTGAAGGTCGGCGTGATGGACGAGGAGCGGCGGACCACCGTCAACCTCAAGGAATCCATGCGCACGGTGCGCCACCGCCTGGTCTTCATCAACACCGGCTTCCTGGACCGCACCGGCGACGAGATCCACACCAGCATGCTGGCCGGGCCGGTGCTGCCCAAGGGCGACATCAAGGACGCCGTCTGGCTGTCCGCCTATGAGGACAACAATGTCGACCAGGGCCTGGCCGCCGGGCTGAAGGGCCGGGCGCAGATCGGCAAGGGCATGTGGGCCAAGCCCGACGCCATGGCCGAGATGCTGCAGGCCAAGATCGGCCACCCCCGCGCCGGGGCCAGCACCGCCTGGGTGCCGTCGCCGACCGCGGCGGTGCTGCACGCGACGCATTACCACGCGATCGACGTGGCGGCGCGGCAGGAGGAGCTGAAATCCAGGCCGAAGGCGAAGCTGGACGCGATCCTGACCCCGCCGCTGCTGGGCGGCCGCAACCTGGCGGCGGAGCAGGTGCAGCGCGAGCTGGACAACAACGCCCAGGGCATCCTGGGCTATGTCGTGCGCTGGATCGACCAGGGCATCGGCTGCTCCAAGGTGCCGGACATCAATGATGTCGGGCTGATGGAGGACCGCGCCACGCTGCGCATCTCGTCCCAGCACATCGCCAACTGGCTGCAGCACGGGCTGTGCACGGAAGCGCAGGTGCGGGAGACGATGCGGCGGATGGCGGCGGTGGTCGACGGCCAGAATTCCGGCGACCCGCTGTACCGGCCGATGGCGCCGGATTTCGACCGCAGCATCGCCTTCCAGGCGGCGCTGGACCTGGTGCTGCTGGGCCTGGACCAGCCCAACGGCTACACCGAGCCGATCCTGCACCGCCGCCGGAGAGAGGCGAAGGCGGCGGGGTGAGAGCACGGGGTGAAGGTTGGGTTCGCACATTG
>NZ_JBQJIK010000121.1:0-15753 GCF_052078665.1 Inquilinus sp. CA228
TAGGCCCGCCCTCACCCGGTCGTCCTACGGACGCCCGACCTCTCCCGCCAGGCGGGAGAGGCAACGCGAAAAACCTTCACCGTACGACTATGTCGCCGCTTCAGGCCCGCCCGCCAGCCACCAAATTGAACGGCTTGCCCTGCTGGAAGGCGTCGATCAGGTCGACCAGCTGGTCGGCCAGGGCCTGCATGGCGTTGCGGCCAGCCCAGGCGACATGCGGCGTCAGGATGAAGTTCGGCAGGTCCAGGAGCTTCATCAGCGGCGCGTCGGCCGGCGGCGGCTCGGGCAGCGCCACGTCGAAGCCGGCGCCGCCGATGCGGCCGGCCCGCAGCGCCTCGGTCAGCGCGTCCTCGTCGACCAGCCCGCCGCGGGCGGTGTTGATCAGGAGCGCCTCCGGCTTCATCCGGGCGAACTCCGCGGCGCCGATCAGGCCCCGCGTCTCCGGCCGCAGCGGACAGTGCAGCGAGATCACGTCGCTGGTCGCGATCACCTCGTCGAACGGGACGCGGCCGTCGATCGGGGCGACGTCGCCCTTGCGGCCGGCGAAGACGACATCCATGCCGAAGGCCCGGCCGATCGTCGCCACCGCATTGCCCAGCGAGCCGCCGCCGATCAGCCCCAGCCGGGCGCCGTGCAGGTCGAGGATCGAATGGTCGAAGAAGCAGAACTGCCTGGTCTCCTGCCAGCGCCCGGCCTCGACCGAGCGGCGATAGGGCAGGAGCGAGCGGCGCAGCGCCAGGATCAGGGTGAAGACATGCTCCGGCACCGTGTGCACGGCATAGCCGCGGATGTTGCAGACCGCGACGCCGTGCCGGTCGCACCAGGCGGTGTCGACGCAATCCGTTCCGGTGGCGGCGACCGCGATCAGGCGGAGGTCGGGCAACTGCTCCAGCACCGGCTCGCGCAGCTGGACCTTGTTGATCACGGCGACTCCGGCGCCGCGCAGCCGCTCCGGCACCTGGTCTGGCGCGGTCCGCTGGTGCTCCTCCCAGCGATGCGGGAAGGCGGGCGGGCGCAGGCGGATTGCCGGCGCCAGGGTCTCGCGGTCGAGGAAGACGATCTTCGGGTCGGACGGCAGCGTCATGGTCGGCCTCGCAGGGATCTGCCGCCAGCATGCCGATCCCGACGCGGCCGGCCGTCCCGATTGCGACATCGCCAATCTTTGACGTGACTTGGGCTTTGGCGGGCCTGCGACATCACAGGTCGCGGCTGGATTAGCCTCGAACCGGCCCCGCCCGGACACTCGTCTCAGGATGGCCGTGTGGGCCCGCAGGGAGCGGTTCGAGCGATGAAGTCAACAGCGCGCGTGGTGGTGATCGGCGGCGGCGTGGTGGGCGTGGGCACGCTCTATCACCTGGCCAAGAAGGGCTGGACGGACGTCGTCCTGATCGAGCGCAAGGAGCTGACCTCGGGCTCGACCTGGCATGCCGCCGGCCTCTTGCCGCTGTTCAACATGAGCTACTCGGTCGGGCAGATCCACAAACACTCGGTCAAGCTCTACAACGCGCTCGAGGCCGAGACCGGCCAGCATGTCGGCTTCCGCCAGGTCTCCAACATCCGTCTCGCCCGGACCAAGGACCGCTGGGACGAGTTCATGTACTACAAGGGCGTGGCCGACACGATCGGGATCAGGGTCAACCTGCTGACCCCGGCCCAGGTCAAGGAGATCTGGCCGCTGTGCGAGACCGATGGCATCATCGGCGCGATCCAGCACCCGGATGACGGCTACATCCAGCCGGCCGACCTGACCCAGGCCTTCGCCAAGGGCGCCCGGGCGCTAGGCGCGGAGATCTATCGCTTCACCACCGTGACCGGGATCGAGCAGACGCCGTCCGGCGAGTGGCTGGTCAAGACCGACAAGGGCGACATCACCTGCGAGCATGTGGTCTCGGCCTCGGGCAACTTCGCCCGCCGCACCGGCGCCATGGTCGGGCTCGACATCCCGGTGATCCCGGTCGAGCACCAGTACATCGTCACCGAGCCGCACCCGGCGGTGCAGGAGCGGCACCGCCGGGGCCTGCCGGAGATGGGCGTGCTGCGCGAGGCCGACAGCTCCTGGTACCTGCGCGAGGAGGCCGGCGGCTTCATCCTCGGCCCCTATGAGCCGGGTGCGCCCTGCTGCTATCTCGACGGCCCGGACGAGCAGTCGGAATATGAGCTGTTCCAGGAGGATCTGGAGCGGATCGCGCCGCATATCGAGACCGCGATCGCCCGCGTGCCGGCCTTCGGCGAGGTCGGGGTCAAGAAGGTCTATAACGGCGCCATCGCCTACACCCCCGACGGCAGCCCGATCATCGGCCCGGCCTGGGGGCTGAAGAACTTCTGGCTGAACGAGGGCCACAGCTTCGGCGTCACCGCCGCCGGCGGCGCCGGCTGGCAGCTGGCCGAATGGATCGTCGAGGGCGAGCCGTCGATCGACATGATGGGCGTCGACCCGCGTCGCTTCGGCCCCTACGCCTCGCGCGGCTATCTCAAGGCCAAGAACGAGGAGGCCTACCGCAACGTCTTCACCGTCCACTACCCGGACGAGGAGCGGGCGGAGGCGCGGCCGCTGAAGCGGGCGCCGTGCTACGACCGGATGAAGGCGCTCGGCGCCGTGTTCGGCACCGTCTATGGCTGGGAGCGGCCGAACTGGTTCGCGCCCGAGGGCTACGGGCTGACCGAGGCGGAGCTGAACAAGCCGGACACGCTGGTCAACGAGAACCATGCCCCGGCGGCGCCGGGCGAGAAGGTGCGGGAAAAGTGGAGCTTCCGCCGCTCCAACTACTTCGAGTTCGTCGGCCGCGAGGCCCGGCACGTGCACGAGACCGTCGGCCTGCTCGACATGTCGGCCTTCGCCAAATACACGGTCAGCGGACCGGGCGCGGCCGCCTGGCTGGACGGCATCGTCGCCAACCGGGTGCCGAAGAAGCCGGGCCGCATGACCCTGGCGCATCTGCTGACCAAGAATGGCGGGGTGCGGTCGGAGTTCACCATCTACTGCGAGTCGCCGAACCACTATTACCTGGTCGGCGCCGGCGCCTATGAGCGGCACGACTGGGACACGCTGCAGAAGCTGCGGCCGCGCGACGGCTCGGTCGACCTGCAGAAGATCACCACCCAGAATGGCGTCTTCGTCCTGGCCGGCCCGAGCTCGCGCGACCTGCTGCAGAAGCTGACCGACACCGACCTGTCGACCGCCGCCTTCCCCTGGCTGTCGGGCAAGCCGATCAATGTCGGCATCGCCCAGGCCCAGGCGCTGCGCGTCAACTTCGTCGGCGAGCTGGGCTGGGAGCTGCATCACCCGATCGAGATGCAGAACACCATCTTCGACCTGCTGATGGATGCCGGCCGCGAATTCGACCTGAAGCCCTTCGGCATCCGGACGATGGACTCGCTGCGGCTGGAGAAATCCTACCGTCTGATCCCGCGCGAGCTGTCGATCGAGTATTCGGCGCTGGAATCGGGACTCGACCGCTTCGTCCATCCGAACAAGGGCGACTTCATCGGCCGCGACGCGCTGGTGGCGTGGCGCGAGCGCGGCTTCAAGAACCGCTTCGTCACCCTGGAGGTGATGGATGTCGGCGATGCCGACGCCCGCGGCAACGAGCCGATCACCAAGGGCGGCGAGCTGGTCGGCCGCTGCACCTCGGGCGGCTATGGCTGGCGGCTGGGCAAGTCTCTGGCCCTGGCGATGGTCCGGCCGGACCTCGGCGAGATCGGCACCGAGCTCGACGTCAGCATCCTCGGCAAGCCGCACCGCGCCATGGTGATCGAGGAATCGCCCTTCGATCCCAACAACGAACGGCTGCGGGCCTGACCCGATGCCGGCCGGCGGATCAGGGGCGGAACGCCTCCAGGTCCAGCCGGCCGGCGCAGTCGGTCACCAGCAGATGGCCGGGCGGCACCCGGTGCCAGTGGCCGAAATTGCCGTCCAGCGGCTCCGACACGATCAGCCGCTGGCCGTCATCGGCGCAGTAGAACATCGACGGCGGCGTCTCGTCCGTGGCGTAGCGCACGGTCCAGACGCTGCAGCCGTCGCTCAGCGCAGCGGTCATGCGGAACGGCTCGTCGATCGCCGCATCCGCCATGGCCTCGCCGATCGCCGCGGCGGTGCGGCGCAGCGCCCCGGCCGGGTCCGCCTCCAGGCCGAAGCCGAACAGCGTCAGGAAGATCAGCTCGCTGTCGGTGGTGCAGCCGCGCCGGGGATACAGCTCGTCCGGGATCAGCGCGTCGAGGCGCCGCCGGATCCGGTCGTAGCCGCCGATCTGGCCGTTGTGCATGAACAGCCAGCGCCCCTGGCTGAAGGGGTGGCAGTTGGCCCGGCTGGTCGCGGTGCCGGTCGAAGCCCGGACATGGGCGAAGAACGTCCTGGCCCGGATCTGGTGCGCCAGGCTCTTCAGGTTCGGGTCGGCCCAGGCCGGCAGGATGTCGCGGTACAGGCCGGGCACCGGCCGCTCGCCGTACCAGCCGACGCCGAAACCGTCGCCATTGGTCGCCACCACCGCTTTTCGCGCGTGCAGACTCTGGGCGATCAGCGAGAATTCAGGCTCGAACAGCAGCTTCTCGAGGAAGATCGGGGCGCCCGAATAGCTCAGCCAGCGGCACATGATCGCTTCGACTCGTCAAAACCCGGAGTTGAAACGTGGAATACTCCCGCGCAAGGCCTGCGTCACGCCCGCTTGGCATTCCGGCAACAGATCCCGACGAATCGTGTCGCGAAGTTGAAAACTTTCGATGTCATCCTCCAATTGGGGGATGCATAGTTTAGGATGTGAGAGCAAAGTTTATTCGCGTGTGCGGCGAGCTTCCTGTGGGGGGATGGTTAGCGTGGCCTTTGATGAGGCGATTGCGGACCGGCAGCTTCGGACGGTCTATCGGATCTGGTCGCGGCTCGCGTCGCGAGGGCGTCTTCCGGCTTGCGACGACATGATCTTCGCCAGCCTCAGCCGGCTGCCTCCACCCATCCTGCTGTGGGCCTGGATGCCGTGTGAGGGAACGTTCCGCTTCGCTCTCGACGCCCAGGGTGCGGGGCTGCCTTCGGACCGGAATCTGCCCGGGCGGCCGCTGGAGGAACTGTGCAGCGGTGAGCGCCATGACGCGATACGGCGCGGGCTGATGTCGGTCCAGCTTTCCGAGCGGCCGATCTATGCCGAATTCGCGCTGTCGGACGGCCTCGACAGCGTCCGCAAGCGCACCCTGCTGCTGCCGCTCTCCGACGCCACCGACGACCTCTCCTACGTGCTGATGCTGGTCGCCACGGTCTGGCCGGTGGACGCCTCCGTGCAGCAGCGGATCGACGGCTGCCCCGATGTCCGGGTGCATGTCCTCAGTCAGATCACCGACGAGGTGCCGGCCTATTGGGGCGACCCGCAGCCGGAGATCGACCCGGCCGAGTTCCAGTCCCTTCTGACCATCATCTGAGGGCTGCGGCGCGGCTCAGCGCCATCCCAACGAGCGTTCCGCGGCCGGGACCACTTGGCGGGAGGTGAAGCGCGCCTCCTCCTCCCGGTCCCGGCTGCACCACCACGCGCCGACGGCGAGGCCGACGGAAGGGCCGATGACGGCCCAGACGACCAGGAAAGCTGTCATCATCACATCTCTCTCCCGCTCACCGTGACGGGTGAACATCGGGATCGGTTCTCGGCCATATCGGCCGACACCCAAGATATGGGCAGGCCGATGCCAAGGAACAATCACTGGGTTTCAGTGTCGCCGGCCTGAACGACGCAGCGGTCGGGCCGACGATTGGTGGTCGGGTGCTGGCGGGAAGCGGATGCGCGCCGCCAGCATGGGCCGAAGTCACGTCCTGGTTTTGCGCCCCGGGTCCGGGGCCAGCAATATAATTTTCGTTAAGGTTGGTGAAAGGATCCTGACAGCTGTGCCGGGCAACCCGGTCGCCGACCAATATTAATCCGAATTAATGGCGTCGAAACAGGAGGTTAAAGGCCGACAGCTCATCTTCATCACCACACGCCGGCCAGTCGCGTCGGCGCTTAGGACAGTGGTGGAGATGATGCAGATGAAGACCCCCCTCGGTTCCGACGATCGCGGCCCGCGGACCGGCCTCCGCCGGATGACGGCGGCGCTGCTGCTCGGCACGGCGCTGATCGGCGTGCCGGTCGGGGCCGTCTTGACCTTCGACCGTCCGGCCGTGGCCCAGAATCAGGCCGAGGCGCAGACCTCGATCGTCCCGGCCGCCCCCGGTTCCTTCGCCGGCCTGGTGCGCCAGGTGACCCCGGCCGTGGTCAATGTCTCGACCACCGAGCATCCGTCGGCGTCGCAGCAGATGGCCGACCAGGATGAGGGCGGCCAGATGCAGCGGCAGTTCCCGCCCGGCTCGCCCTTCGACCAGTTCTTCAAGCGCTTCTTCGACGAGCAGCAGCCAGGCCGCCGTGGGCCCCGTGGCGGTGGCGGCGGTGAGGGCGGCGACGACAGCAACCAGATCATCCATGGCGCCGGCTCCGGCTTCATCATCGACCCGGCCGGCTACATCGTCACCAACAACCATGTGGTGAAAGACGCCGACGACATCACCGTCACCCTCAATGACGGCACCGTGATCCCGGCCAAGGTCGTGGGCACCGACGAGAAGACCGACCTCGCTCTGCTCAAGATCGACACCGACAAGAAGCTGACCACGGTCGAATGGGGCGACAGCGATGCCGCCCAGGTCGGCGACTGGGTGGTCGCCGTCGGCAACCCGTTCGGCCTCGGCGGCAGCGTCACGGCCGGCATCGTCTCGGCCCGCGGCCGCGACCTGCATTCCGGCCCGTTCGACGACTTCCTGCAGATCGACGCGCCGATCAACCGCGGCAATTCGGGCGGCCCCAGCTTCGACACCAGCGGCAAGGTGATCGGCATCAACAGCGCCATCTACTCGCCGTCGGGCGGCTCGGTCGGCATCGGCTTCGCCATCCCGTCGAACCTGGCCAAGACCGTGATCGCCCAGATCCGCGAGCATGGCAGCGTCCAGCGCGGCTGGCTCGGCGTGCAGATCCAGTCGGTGACGCCGGAGATGGCCGAGGCCCTCGGCCTCGACAAGGCGATGGGCGCGCTCGTCGCCGACGTGCAGGACGACAGCCCGGCGCTGAAGGCCGGCCTGCACCAGGGCGACGTGATCACCACCTATGACGGCAAGCCGGTGAACCAGCTGTCGGACCTGCCGCGCCTGGTCGCCGACACCACCGCCGGCACGACCGTGCCGGTCGAGGTGCTGCGCAACGGCAAGACCGAGAGCATCTCGGTCGAGATCGCCAAGCTGCCGGCCTCGCAGGAGAAGGTCGCCAGCGCCGACGAGAACGGCCCGGCGGTCGATGACCAGCTCGGCCTGTCGCTCTCGGCCCTGACCCCGAAGGTGCGCCGCGAGTTCAGCGTGCCGGACGAGATCGAGGGCGTGCTGGTCACCGGAATCCGCGACGACGGCCCGGCGCGCGAGACCGGTGTCGGCCCCGGCGACGTCATCGTCCGGGTCGGCAGCGAGGCGGTGAAGACCCCGTCCGAGGTCGCCAAGCAGGTCCAGGCGGCCAAGGAGGCGGAACGCAACGCCGTGATGCTGCTGATCAACCACCAGGGCGACCAGCGCTTCGTCGCGCTGAAGCTGCCGAAGGCCTGATCTTCTAAGTCTTCTTCATTCCCCTCGACTCGGGCGCTGGATTCTCCTTTCCGGCGCCCGTTTTTTTTGCCTTCATCCCGGGCATGCCTCCGAGGAGGCGGCAAAGGCGGAGTCGGCCCTTGGATCGGATCGAAACCCTGCTCGCGGCGATGACGCTCGACGAGAAGATCGGCCAGCTCACCATGATGTCCTCGACGCTGGCGGTGACCGGGCCGGTGTTGCCGGGCGACGTCACCGAGGGCATCCGCGCCGGCCGCATCGGCAGCCTGTTCAACCATTGGGGCCCGGACCGGGTGCGCGAGACCCAGCGCCTGGCGGTCGAGGAGTCGCGGCTGAAGATCCCGCTGTTCTTCGCCTTCGACGTCATCCACGGCCACCGCACCATCTTCCCGATCCCGCTGGCCGAGGCGGCGCTGTTCTCGCCCGAGCTGTGGGAGCACACCGCGCGGGAGGCGGCGATGGAGGCGGCGGAGGACGGGCTCGACCTGGTGTTCTCGCCGATGCTCGACGTCGCCCGCGACCCGCGCTGGGGCCGTATCTCAGAAGGCCCGGGCGAGGATCCCTGGCTGGCCTGCCGCATCGCCGAGGCCAAGGTCCGCGGCTACCAGACCGCCGACCTGGCGGCGCCCGACGCCGTGGCGGCCTGTGCCAAGCACTATCTGGCCTATGGCGCCGCGCTCGCCGGGCGGGACTACAACTCGGCCGACGTGTCGGACCGGGCGATCCGCGAGGTCTACCTGCCGCCCTTCACCGCCGCCCTTGCCGCCGGGGCGGCCACGGTGATGCCGGCGTTCAACGACGTCGCCGGCGTGCCGATGACGGCCAATGCCGCTCTGCTGCGCGGCACGCTGCTGGGCGAGCTCGGCTTCGACGGCGCGGTGATCAGTGACTACAACGCGATCATGGAGCTGCTGAGCCATGGCGTCGCCGCCGACGCGGTCGAGGCCGCGGCCCTGGCGCTGAAGGCCGGAATCGACATGGACATGATGAGCGGCGCCTACGCCGCCGGCCTGCCGACGGCGCTGCAGCGCGGCCTGGTGACCCAGCACGAGATCGACGGCGCGGTCCGCCGCGTTCTGCGCTTGAAGGAACGGCTCGGCCTGTTCGACGACCCGTATCGCCGCGTCGTCGCCGTGCCCGACGCCTTCCACGCGGCGGAGCGGCGGCGCCTGGCGCGCGACGCGGCGGCGAAGTCGATCGTGCTCTTGACCAACAAGGGCGTGCTGCCGCTGGCGCCGTCCGCCAAGCGCATCGCCGTGATCGGCCCGCTGGCCGATGCGCGGTCGGAGATGCTCGGCTCCTGGGCCGGCGCCGGCCGGTGGGAGGAGGCGGTGACCATCCTCGAGGGCGTCAAGGCCGCCCTGCCGCAGGCCGAGATCGCCTATGTCCCCGGCACCGAGATCGAGCGCGGCGGCGACGCCGGCATCGCCGCCGCCGTCCAGGCCGCGCGCGGCGCCGAGATCGTGCTGCTGTGCCTCGGCGAGGCGGCGGTCATGAGCGGCGAGGCGGCCAGCCGGGCCCGGCCGGACCTGCCAGGGCGTCAGCGCAACCTGGCCGAGACGGTGCTCGACCTCGGCGTGCCGGTGGTGGCGCTGCTGAGCTCCGGCCGGCCGCTGATGCTGCCCTGGCTGTTCGAACGCGCGGCGGCAGTCGTGGCCACCTGGTTCCTCGGGCACGAGGCCGGCCATGCCGTGGCCGATGTGCTGACCGGCGCGGTCAACCCCTCCGGCCGGCTGCCGGTGACCTGGCCGCGCGATGTCGGCCAGGTGCCGATCTATTTCGGCGAGCGCAACACCGGCCGCCCGACCGACCCGGAGCAGCACTACACCAGCAAATACATCGACCTGCCGTCGACGCCGCAATTCCCCTTCGGCCACGGCCTGTCCTACAGCCGCTTCGCCCTCGGCGACCTGCGCGTCTCCGCCCCGGTGCTGCGCCCGGGCGAGACGCTGACGGTCGAGGTGGCGGTGACCAACACCGGCACGGCGGCGGGGGAGGAGACGGTGTTCCTGTTCACCCGCGACCCGATCGCCAGCGTGGCCCGGCCGCTGCTGGAGCTGAAGGGCATGGCCAAGGCAGCGCTGGGTCCCGGCCAGAAGCAGGTGCTGCGCCTGCCGTTGCCGGCCGAGGCGCTGCAGTTCCCGGGCCTCGACCTGAAGCCGGTGCTGGAGCCCGGCGAGATCGAGATCCTGGTCGGCACCCGGGCCGACCGCACCGAATTGCTGTCGGCGACGATCCGGGTCGAAGTCTGAGGCCCGGCCCGACAAAACCGTCGTTGCGAGGAGGCGAAACCGACGAAGCAATCCAGGGGGCCGGAGCAGGCGGCCCCGGATTGCTTCGCTACGCTCGCAATGACGGAGGAGCGAGCATTCGTCGTGCGTCTTGTTGTCTCTATTTGTTATGATATACCATAAATTCAAATCGCAGATTTCACACGAGGCCGCCCGATATGACCGGAACCCGATTGTCCGCCGCCGCAGCGCTGCTGGCCGCGCTCTCCGCCGACGCGTCCGCCCATGACCAGGTGTCGCGCGGCCGCCTGGTCTTCGCCGACCACGAGACGCCGGTCGTCAGCGTGCTCGACCTCGACACCGCGAAGGTGACCCACAGCTTCGAGGTGTCGAAGGCCGATCCGACGCTGATCGGCACCGAAGGCGGACGCTTCGTCGTGATCCGCACGGGCGACGATTCGGGCACCATCCGAGTGCTGGACAGCGGCCTGTTCTATGAGTCGCACGAGGACCATTTCGACATCGAGAAGGGCGAGGTCCGGCTGCTCGACCTCACCCTCACCGGCGACAAGCCGTCCCATGTCGTGTCGGAGCAGGGCTGGCTGACGGTGTTCTACGACGGGCAGCGCCCCTGGCTCGGCGAGAGCGACCCCAAGGTGGTGGCGATCCGGCTCGACAGCCTGGACGGGGACAAGGTCGACACCACGGTCTGGCCGGCGCCGGCGCCCCAGCACGGCATCGCCGTGCCGCTCGGCGGCGACCGCTTCCTGATCTCGGTGTCGAAGGAGGCTTATGCGAAGGGCGACGACAAGACGGTGTCGTCGCGGCCGAACGGCTTCCAGATCCTCGATCGATCCCAGGATTGGAAGGCCGTCGCCACCTTCAACGACACCGCGGACCTCGACCGCTCCTGCAAGGAGTTCCACGGCCATGCCGGGCTGCAGGACCTCCATGTCTTCGGCTGCAACGCCCGGATCGAGGGCGACGCCGCGAGCGACGGCGGCGTCCTGGTGGTGGGCAAGGGGTTGGACGGGGCCTGGGGCGCGCGCAAACTCGCCTATCCCGACGGCCGCCGCGCCAGCACGATCAAGGCTGGTCCGTCGGGTCCCTATCTGGTCGCCAATTACGGCGGCGATCAGGGGCGTCCGTTCGCCGCCCTGCTGCGGATCGACCCGAAGGCCGAGACGCTGGCTGCCGCGGACGTGTTCCCGATCCCCGGCGGCCAGGCGGTCTGCCAGTACGAGGTCACCGGCGACGGCAAGCGCGTCGTCAACCTGACCCAGGACGGCAAGCTGCGGGTCTATGAGATCGCGCCGGAGTGGAAGGCGGTCGCCGAGTTCGACGCCGTCCCGGCCTTCGACTGCGCCTGGGACGCGGCGACGCCGGCCCCGGCGGTCGCGATCATCGGCAACAGCGCCTTCGTCAGCGACCCCGAGAACGGCCGGATCCGCGAATTCTACCTGAACAGCCTGAAGCAGGGGCTGGACGTCCCGGTCGGCGGCAAGCCCTCCGCCATCGCTGGCGGCGGCAACGCCGGCTAAGCCGGGGGCGGCGGGCCGGCCTCCCCCCGGCCGGCCCGCACCACCCCGGCATACATGCCGCTGCGCCGGAAGTCGCGCGGCCCGATGCCGTAGAAGCGGCGGAACACCTTGGCGAAGTAGTTGGCGTCGTCGAAGCCGCAGCGCTGGGCGATCACCTTGACCGGCGCCTCGTCGACACGCAGCAGCCGCGCCGCCTCCTCCATGCGCAGGCGCAGCAGGTAGCGGGCCGGCGTCGTGCCCTCATGCGCGGCGAACACCCGGCTGAAGTGATAGCGGCTGTAGCCGGCGGCCCTGGCCATGCGGGCGACGTCGATCCGCTCGGCCGGCTGGCCGGCGCACAGCGACACGGCCCGCTCGATCGCCGCCGGCCGGGGCGAATCCGCCGGCGCCTCGCCCCAGGGCAGCAGCTCCTCGGCCAGCCCCATCGCCGCGGCGTAGGCGAGGGCCGAGGCGCGGGCCGGGCTGACGGCCTCGCCCTGCAGCGCGGACAGGCACAGCCCGGCCAGCCGCTCGACCGCGGCCTCCGGCAGCGTCACCACCGGGCCGTGCGCGGCGATCACCTCGCGCCACACCCGCAGCACCTCGCGGCCGTTCAGGCACAGCCAGAAGAACTCCCATTCCGGGTTGCGGCCCAGCCAGTAGCGGTTGTCCTGCGGGAAGCGCAGCGCATGGTCTGGCCCGGCCGCAGCTCCCAGCGCTTGCGCCCGACCCGCAGATGGCCGCGGCCGCCGATGGTGTGCTGCAGCAGCACGAAGGGCGCGTCGCCGCGCCTCAGCCCGTGCCAGTCATAGCCGGGGTCGGTGCAGCGGTCGTAGCCGGCGCTGGTGACCATGGCGTGCAGCCGGTAGCGGTCCTTCGGGAACACCACCGAGACCCCGCCCGGAGTGCGCTCTCGCAGCGCCGGCAGCATGGAATGCCCCATGATCGCACGAAATTCCTCTTTCGCCGGTTTTCGCAGCCATGGACCATAGCACGGAATAACTTGCCGAGGGGCCGGTGGGCTCCGGGAGGATGCGATGAAGGTTGCCGTGATCGGCGCGGGCAGCGTCGGCTTCACCCGGAAGCTGGTGCGCGACATGCTGACGGTGCCGGAGCTGCAGGACACCGAATTCGCGTTGCACGACATCAACGCCGACAACCTCGACATGGTGGCGCAGATCCTGCGCCGCGACATCGAGGCCAACCGGCTGCCGGCGCGGGTCACGACATCGGCGGACCGGCGCCGGGCGCTGGAGGGCGCGCGCTACGTCATCAGCTGCGTCCGCATCGGCGGCCTGCGCGCCTTCGCCAGCGACATCGAGATCCCGCTGAAATACGGCGTCGACCAATGCGTCGGCGACACCATCTGCGCCGGCGGCATCCTGTACGGCCAGCGCAACATCCCGCAGGTGCTGGAGTTCTGCCGCGACATCCGGGCGGAGGCGGAGGCGGGGGCGTGGTTCCTGAACTACGCCAACCCGATGGCGATGAACACCTGGGCCGCGATCGAGCATGGCGGCGTCGCCAACACCATCGGCCTGTGCCACGGCGTGCAGCATGGCTGGCACCAGATCGCCGAGGTGCTGGGCGCCGAGGACCCGCGCGAGGTCGACTATGTCTGCGCCGGCATCAACCACCAGACCTGGTACATCGACATCCGCTTCCGCGGCCGGAAGATCGAGGCGGCGGAGCTGCTGGAGGCCTTCGAGCGCCATCCGCGGTTCCGGGAGGAGGAGAAGGTCCGGATCGACGTGCTGCGGCGCTTCGGCTGCTATTCGACCGAGAGCAACGGCCATCTCAGCGAATACCTGCCCTGGTATCGGAAGCGGCCGGACGAGATCGGCCGCTGGATCGACCTGTCGACCTGGATCAACGGCGAGACCGGCGGCTATCTGCGCCACTGCACCGAGCAGCGGACCTGGTTCGAGACCGACTTCCCGCGCTGGCTGTCCGAGGCCGGGGCGCCGCTGTCCGACTATCGCCGCTCCGACGAGCACGGCAGCTCCATCATCGAGGCGCTGGAGACCGGCCGGGTCTATCGCGGCCATTTCAACGTCAAGAACCGCGGGCTGATCACGAACCTGCCGCAGGACTGCATCGTCGAGACCCCGGGCTTCGTCGACCGCTTCGGCCTGAACATGGTGGCGGGGCTGGAGCTGCCGTTGGGCTGCGCCGCCACCTGCAGCGCCTCGGTCAATGTCCAGCGCATGGCCGTGCAGGCCGCCGTCACCGGCGACCTCGACCTGCTGCGCCTGGCGGTGCTGCACGACCCGCTGGTCGGCGCCGTCTGCAACCCGGAGGAGGTCTGGCAGATGGTCGACGAGCTGCTGGTGGCCCAGGCCGAATGGCTGCCGCAATTCGCCCATGCCGTCGACGGCGCCCGGCAGCGCCTGGCCCGCGGCGGCGTGGCGACGCGCGACTGGGGTGGCGCCGCCCGCCTGTCGGTGCGCAGCGTCGACCAGCTGCGCGAGGCGCGGGCCAAGGCCGCGGAATAGCCGGAATGGTGAAGGGCCGATCACCTCCGCAGCCGGCGGCGATTTTTGCTATGCTTCCGGCCGCAGGCTTGAGAGGTCCGGATGGGCATCACGATCTGTAAAATTCATGGCCAGGCCGAGATTATCGAGACCTGCTCGCATGTCGCCGAGCAAATCGATGCCGGGACAGTGCCGCGCGGTCGCCGGTTCAGCATCCTGTCCCATATGCTGGTCTGCGACGACTGCTTCAGCTCCCTCGGGTTTGAGCGGTTCATCAGCTTGGCCGATCTGCCGGTGGAAGAGGCCATCGATGTCGAGGATGGCCGTTGGGAGGCCTTTGAGGCGGCTTACGAACGCATGGAAGGCCGGGGCCTGTTCTGTGTGAAGTGTGTCGAGGAGCTGAAGCGATAGCCGTTCTGCCTCGAGCTCGATCAGCCGCACCGTGCCTTGGCAGCCCGAACAGTTTCCAAGACAGGAAACTGTTATTGCCCTGAAGGCCCGCCGCTGATAGTTTCTCCCTGAGGAAACTATGGGAGCGGAACGATGGCCCTGACCTTGTACCTCCACCCCCTGGCGTCCTTCTGTCACAAGGTCCTGATTGCCTTCTACGAGAACGAAACGGTGTTCGAGCGGGTGACGGTGGACCTGGGCGATCCGGGCGAGGCGGCGGCGCTGATGGCGAAGTGGCCGGTCGGGAAGATCCCGGTGCTCCACGACACGGCGCGCGACCGCGTCGTCGCGGAAACCAGCATCATCATCGAATACGTCCAGCAGCACTATCCGGGCCCGGCCCCGATGCTGCCGGAGGATGGCGAGCAGGAGCTCAACGCCCGGCTCTGGGACCGAGCCTTCGACCTCTATGTCGCCGCGCCGATGCAGCGGATCGTCGGCGACCGGCTGCGCCCGGTCGACAGCCGCGATCCCTATGGCGTCGCCGAGGCGCGGCGGTCGCTCGACACCGCCTACGCCATGCTCGATGTCCATCTGGCCGGCAAGGAGTGGGCGATCGGCGACCGCTTCACCATGGCCGACTGCGCCGCGTCGCCGGCCCTGTTCTACGCCTCGATGGTCCATCCCTTCGAACCGGACTACGCGAACCTCGCCGCTTACTTCGAGCGGCTGCAGGCGCGGCCGTCGATGCGGCGCACGCTGCGCGAGGCGCGGCCCTGGTTCTCGAACTTCCCGTATCGCGAGGCGATGCCGGACCGGTTCCTGCACGACGAGCCGGAGAGCTGAGAGGTGCAGCTGCAGGCGCTCGACCGCATCTTCATCGCCCTGTCCGACCCGAACCGCCGGGGCATGGCCGAGCGCCTCAGCCGCGGCCCGGCGACGGTCAAGCAGCTGGCCGAGCCGGCGGGGATGCGGCTGCCTTCGGCCGTCAAGCATCTCCGGATCCTGGAGGACAGCGGCATCGTCGTGTCGCGCAAGGCGGGCCGCGCGCGCACCTACAGCCTGCAGCCCGCCGCCCTGACCGTGATCGCCGACTGGGTTCGCGATCGGGAAGCCGCCCTGAACGCCGCTTTCGACCGCCTGGAGGCGGCCATGCGCGAGATCCCCGAGGAGGAACCGTGACCACCGTCGACCATTCCACCTTCGTCGTCGAACGCGCGCTGCCCGGCAGCCCCGCCCATGCCTTCCGCTTTTGGGCGGAGCCGGAGCTGAAGCGGCGCTGGACCGACTGCCACCCCGACTGGGCCGTGCTGGAGGACCTCTTCGACTTCCGGGTCGGCGGGGTCGAAGCCAAGCGCTGGCGGATGCCCGACGGGCAGGAGATGACCGTCCGGGCCCACTACCTCGACATCGTGCCGGGGCAGCGGATCATCTATGCCTATGAGATGAGCTTCGGCGGCCAGCGGGGCTCGGCCTCGCTGGCGACGGGCGAGCTGATCCCGGCCGGGTCGCGGCCGGCGATGAGGTTCACCGAGCTGGCGGCG
>NZ_JBQJIK010000122.1:0-15449 GCF_052078665.1 Inquilinus sp. CA228
TGGCGGGAGAGGTCGGGCGTCCGTAGGACGACCGGGTGAGGGCGGGCCTAGGCCTCGACGAAATCCCCTCACCCGGAGCCGCTTCGCGTCTCCGACCTCTCCCGCAAGAGGCAACGCAAAGAGCATGCGCCTTTACCTTGGACCTCCGGCGGACTTGGCGTTCAGCCGTCCGGGAGTCACACTGGCCCCGAACGGCCCGCCCGCGCCGGCACCCCCGGCCCTCCTCGCCGCGGCCGCTCCCACAGAACGCAGAACGGCCTGATCGGAAGGACGGACCCATGACAACGGCTCCCAGCATCGCGCATCGCCGGCTCGGCGGCCTCTCAGTCTCCGCCATCGGGCTCGGCCTGATGCCGCTCTCGGGCGTCTATGGCGCCGCCGACGACGCGGCCTCGGAGGATCTGATCCGCCGCGCCATCGACCTCGGCGTCGACCATCTCGACAGCGCCGACATGTATGGCTGGGGCCACAATGAGGAGCTGCTGGGCCGCGCCCTGAAGGGCCGGCGCGACCGCGTCGTTCTGGTCACCAAATTCGGCCAGACCCGGCGCGAGGGCGGCCCGAACGGAGTCGACGGCCGGCCCGACTACGTGGTCCAGGCCTGCGAGGCCAGCCTGCGGCGCCTGGGGGTCGACACCATCGACCTGTACTACCAGCACCGGGTCGACCCGGCAGTGCCGATCGAGGACACGGTCGGCGCCATGGCCCGGCTGGTCGAGCAGGGCAAGGTCCGCCATCTCGGCCTGTCCGAGGCCGGGGTGGAGACCATCCGCCGGGCCCATGCCGTCCACCCGATCGCCGCGGTGCAGACCGAATACTCGTTGCTGTATCGCGCCGAGGCGGAGGCGACGCGGCAGGTCACCCGGTCGCTCGGCATCGGCTTCGTCGGCTATTCCCCGCTCGGCCGCGGCTTCCTGGCCGGCGCGATCCAGGACATCTCCCAGATCGACGGCCGCCGGGCGGCGCATCCGCGCTTCCAGCCCGAGAACTTCGCCCACAACCGCGGGCTGGTCGACCGGTTCGAGGCGCTGGCAGCGGAAAAGGGCTGCAAGCCGTCGCATCTCGCTTTGGCCTGGCTGCTGGCCCAGGGCGATGACGTGGTGGCGATCCCCGGCACCCGGTCGATCGCGCGGCTGGAGGAGAATCTCGGCGCCCTGCAGGTGACGCTGACGGCGGAGGACCTGGCCCGGCTGGACGCCGCCATCCCGACCGGCGCCGCGGCCGGCACGCGCTATCCGGCCGCCGGGATGAAATCGGTCCAGGTCTGAGGTTCACACCGGGGTCCAAACTCTAGATCCGTCATGGCGAGCCCCGAAGGGGCGTGGCCATCCAGCGGCACCACTCACTGGATGGCCACGTCGCTTCGCTCCTCGCCATGACGAGGAAGGGGGACGAACGCCGATCTCAACGTCACTCCTCCCCCTCCCGGGCGTCGAACGCCTCCCGCGCCGCGTCGAGGGCGGGGAAGTTGTGCCCGGCCCAGCGGTCCAGGGCCGTCAGGGTCTCGCTCAGGGATTCGCCGAGCGGGCTGAGCCGGTATTCGACGCAGGGCCGGGCGGTGTGGAAGTCCTGGCGCAGCACGAGGCCGTTGCGCTCCAGGTCGCGCAGGGTCTGGGTCAGCATCTTCTGCGAGATGCCGCCGATCCGGCACAGCAGCTCGGCGTTGCGGGTCGGCCCGTCGCCCAGGGCCGAGAGGATCAGCACCGACCATTTCGATGCGACCAACTCCAGCGCGTGACGGGCCGAGCAGGTCTCGTCGAAGACATCGGGCGCGGAAGCCAGGGCGGGTTCGGGCCGGTCCGGAGGCGCCATGGTTACCTCGAGGTGCGTAATTGCGGGCCGCGGGCCCATTCCCGATACATGGACTCGTATCGCGGATTGCAAGCCCTGTGAGGAGACGTATGAAGGCCCTGATCCTCAGCTCCAGCCCCCGGCGCGAGGGGAACTCCGCCGCCCTGGCCGGCGCGGTCGCGGCCGGGCTGGCCGAAGCCGGCCATGCCGCCGAGACGGTCCATCTGGCCGACGCCATCGGCGGCTTCCTGCGCGACTGCCGGCAGTGCCGGCGGCCGGACGGCAGCTGCGCCATCGACGACGGGTACCGGCCGCTGTTCCTCGACCGCTTCCTCACCGCCGACGGGGTGGTCGTGGCCACGCCGATCTACTGGTACGGCATGTCGGCCCAGCTCAAGGCGTTCTTCGACCGGATGTTCTGCTACGTCGCCGCCTCCTACCCCGAATCCGAGACGGTGAAGGCGCGGATGACCGGCAAGCGGATCGGCCTCGTGCTCAGCTCCGAGGAGGCCTATCCCGCGGTCGCCGCCGCGATCGTGCATCAGGTCCAGGAATACAGTCGCTACACCCGGTCGCGATTCGTCGGGGTGGCGCATGGCTACGGCAATGCCCGGGGCGAGGTGCGGCGCGACCCGCTGGACCCGCTGGCCGAGGCCCGCCGGCTCGGGCGCGGCTTGTTCGACCGCTACGCCTCGGACTACCGGATCGACACCGACCGCCCCGGCCGCGTCTGGCCGGCGGCGGAAATGGCCTGAGCCCGGAGCCGCGGGTTGTCGCGGCCGCCCGGATGGGACAGGATCGCGCCGCGCCGCACCGAGGCGCGGGTTCCATCGCGTGGAGGAAGGGATGACGTCTCGCCTGTTCGGATCCGGCCGGAATGTCGGGGCGGCGCTGTTCGGCCTCCTGCCGCTTCTGGCCGCCGGCCCGGCCCTGGCCGATTTCGGCTCCTGCGTCTCTGGCCTGGCCGAGTCCGCGGTGAAGGCCGGGGTCGACCGCGACGTCACCGCCCGCGCCTTCGACGGGCTGACCCAGCCGGACGACAAGGTGCTGCGCTTCCTGCAGACCCAGCCGGAGTTCGTGACGCCGATCTGGGACTATCTGGCCTTCCTGGTCGACGACCAGCGCATCGCCGACGGCCGGGCGATGATGTCGAAATACGGCCGCGTGCTGCAGCAGGCGGAGCAGCGCTACGGCATCGACCGCACCGTGATCGTCGCGGTCTGGGGCGTCGAGAGCGACTACGGCAAGGAGCGCGGCAACTACTTCCTGCCGCACGCCTTGGCCACGCTGGTCTGCGCCGGCGAACGGCGCACCGATTTCTGGCGCGGCGAGCTGATGGCGGCGCTGAAGCTGGTCAGCGCCGGCGACCTGCGGCTGGACGAGCTCTACGGCTCCTGGGCCGGCGCCTTCGGCCAGACCCAGTTCATCCCCTCGACCTATCAGCGCCTGGCGGTCGATTTCGACGGCGACGGGCGGCGCGACCTGGTCAATTCGATCGCCGACGCGCTCGGCTCCACCGCCAACTACCTGAAGCGCGCCGGCTGGCAGCAGGGCCAGCCCTGGATGATCGAGGTCAAGGTCCCGGCCGGCTACAACGGCCCGACCGGGCGCAAGGACAAGGACCCGCTGTCGGCCTGGGCCCAGCGCGGCGTCGTCCGGGCCGACGGCGCGCCGCTGTCCGGCAACGCCCAGGCCGGCCTCTTGCTGCCGGCCGGGCCGCGGGGGCCGGGCTTCCTGGTGTTCCGCAACTTCGACGCGATCTATTCCTACAACGCCGCGGAATCCTACGCGCTCGCCATCTCCCACCTCGCCGACCGGCTGGCCGGCGGGCCGGCGCTGCGCACGCCATGGCCGACCGATGATCCCGGCCTGTCGCGGGCGCAGCGGCTGGGGCTGCAGCAGCTACTGCTGGCCCAGGGCTACGACATCGGCGGCCAGGCGGACGGCAAGATCGGCCCGGCCACCCGCGCCGCGATCTCGGCGGCCGAGCAGCGCCTCGGCATGCCCCAGACCGGCCGGGCCGGGCTCAAGGTGTATCGCGCATTGGGTGGGCAATAGCCCGGGAGGGCGCCAGGGCCGGCTCCTCAGTGCGACCAATAGAGGTCGAAGCGGTCGTCGTCCTGGTCCGACTGGCACAGCGTCGCATGGATCGGCCGGGAGACGTGCGGATCGTGGATCTGCACGTTGTAGGACACCGGCGGCTCCTCTCGCCGGCAGGCCCAGGCGCCGCCGATCTGGTTCTCGCCCGAATAGATCAGGAGGTCGGGCGCCTTCGGGCTGTCCGCGGCCTGCGGGTTCGGAACCAGCCGGATCCGGTCCTGGAACAGCAGCGTCTTGACCGGCCCCTCGATGACATCGCGGTTGCGGTACAGCGTGCCGATGCCGATCGTGGTCATGGCCGATCCCCAGTGGCAGAGCCGCGCGCCCGGCCGGTCCGGACGACCGCCCTCGCAGTGACCGGTGCCCGATGCCCGCCGCGCTGTGACAGACTTAAGACTCCGTCAAGGAACTCCGCCAACGCACCAAGGTTCCAGTTGACAAAAGATCTGACGTTTTTTAGTAAATTTTCCATCCGCGCGGCACTTCCACAAACGATAGACATGCGGAATCACGACCGTGATCAAGCCATCACTTCAGTCCTGATTCCGACCCTGAAGAAAGGGGGGGACGCCCCCCTTTTTCAACGCGACATTTCAGCCGAAACCTGATCCTGGTGCGAACCGGGCAGCGGGACTAGGATTCCCGGTCGCTCCCATCCTGGAAGACGCTGCCATGACGGTTGGTGAACAGACGTCCCGCGCCCTGGTGATCGAGGACCAGGATCTGATGCGCCTCGCCTTGATCAGTGAGCTGAAGGCCGCGCTGCGGGACTGCATCGTGCAGGGCGCCGCGACCTGGGAGATCGCCTCCGGCCTGCTGCGCGAGCACAGCTTCGACCTGGTGATCATCGATCCGGGCCTGCCCGGCTTCGACCCGACCTCGCCGCAGCACCGGCTCGCCGTGGTCAAGGCGGTGGTCGACGCCTCGCCCGATGCGCTGCACATCGTCGTCACCGGATCGGATTCGGTCGAGGAGGGCGAGGCGTGCCGGATGCTCGGGGCCAATGCCTATGTCGGCAAGACCGGCCTCGACCGGGACACGCTCTCCAGCATCATCGACAAGATCTCGGACACCCGGTTCTCGCTGTCGCTGTCCGCGGTCAAGGCGGTGACGCCGGAGTTCTACTATTCCGGCCTGACGCCCCGGGAGCAGGAGATCATCGATTTCATGCGGAGCCGGGCGAAGGGGGTCAAGCGCAAGGAGATCTACGAGAAGATGGGCGATCGGTTCGGCATCGACCCCTATACGGTGGAGAAGTACTACAAGCAGGCCCGCGCCAAGCTGCTGAAGAACGGGCTGTTCCCGAAAGGCGCCTGAGGATGACCGCCGCGCCCGATCCCTGTCTTTCCCCCGTCCGGGCCGGCTGATGCTCCATCTTCTCCGCATGGCGCTGACCGCCGCCGCCATGCTGGCCATCGCCGGCGGCGCGGCCGCCGCCCCGGTCGGCTACGAGGATCCCCACATCCTTCGGGTCGAAAGCTCTCCGGGCCAGGCGATCGCCACCTATACGCCGGACCAGATCCGGACCGCCTTCCCGCAACGGGAGATCGACACCGGCACGCCGTGGAGCGAGGCCGGCGAGACCATCCGCTACCGCGGCCCGGACCTCAAGGACGTCCTGGCCCGGAGCGGGCTGGGCGAGGCCGCCACCATCGAGGTGTTCGCCTACGACGATTTCATCACCACCATCCGGATGGACGAGATCCAGGACTACGAGCCGATCCTCGCCGTCGAACGGGCCTGCTCCGCGGCGGACCACAAGACCGCCCGGTGCGCCGACGGCCAGGAGTTCCGGCCGCTCGACCTGGCGGATTCCGGGCCCTATTCGATCATCTGGCCGCTCGACAAGCTGCCCAAATCCTACACGGCCGGACGCAACGCGATCTGGGTCTGGTTCGTCGTCGCCCTGCGTCCCGGCTCATGAAGGCGCTGCGGCGGTGGCTGGACTTCGTGCCCTATCTCGGGCTGGCCGTCGCCATCCTGCTGGGGTCCTGGTCGTTCATGCGGTCCGAGCATTACCGCGAGGAGACCGACATCCTCCTGATGCAGTCCTACGAGGTGCAATGGCGGGGCTCGCAGATCCGGGAAAGGCTGGCCAACATCGTCGGGCTGCTGCGCCTGTCGATGGCCACCGGGGACCGTGAACCGCAGCTGGCGCAGGAGGTCGGGCTGCTGCAGTTCAACATGGTGGCGCTGCGCAACCTGCAATATATCGACCACTTCCTGGACCCGCAGGATTTCGCCCGGATCGACCGCAGCATCCAGACCATCCGGACCCGGATCCTGCCGAATCTGAGCGCGGCGGCGAACGACCAGGACACGCTGTCCCTGCTGATCGACATCCAGCAGGACATGTTCCAGGTCTCGGGCACCACGGGCGCCCACAGCCGCACCCTGAACGAGACCGCGCATATCGCCGAGAACGCGCTGCGCAATGTGGCCATCTTCGTGCTGGCGCTGTCGGCGGTCATCGTGGTCGGGGTGATCATCCACCAGCAATCGATGATGGCGCGGCGCAAGGACCAGCAGATCCGCTCCTTCTCGTCGCTGTTCGCGCATATGACGCGGTCGCGGGTCGCGGCGCTGGCGCTGTTCATCAAGGGCCTGCGCGACGGCGAGGCCCCCGACCCCGAGATGGTCGCCGCCGCCGCGCGGGCCGCGGCCGAGCTGGACAGCATCAACAACGGCCTGGTGAAGATCGGCTATTCGGCGAAGCCGACCCGGAACGTCGCGCTGCAGAGCATCCTCGACGCCCTGTCGCAGGATCACGACGGGCGGATCCAGTTCGACGTCCCCGAGGAGGCGCGGACGGCGCTGGTGGCGTCGCCACAGTTCCACCTGATCCTGGACGAGCTGATCCGCAATGCGGAGCACGCCGTGGCCGCGGCGGGGAAGCCGGAGTCCCGGGTCGTCCTCCGCGCCCGCCTGACCCGGCGCTTCCCGTTCGGGCGCCGCCTGGTGCTCGAGGTGATCGACAACGGCCTCGGCATGTCCCGCGCGGTGCGCGCCAAGGCGGCGGAGCCGTTCTTCTCGATGCGGGCCGGCAGCCATGTCGGGCTCGGCCTGACCGGCTGCGCCGAGATGGTCAAGGCGCTCGGCGGCCGCTTCCGGATCGACTCGGCGGAAGGCCGCGGCACCTCGGTGCGGATCCTCTATCCGCTCCGCCGCGAGACCACCGGGCAGGCCGGCCCGGCCTCAGCCTGACAGCCGCCATTCCTCCTGCAGCATGGCGAAGATCAGCTCGTCGCCCCAGATGCCGTTGAACCGGTCGTTCTGGACCAGATGCGCCTCCTGCCGCATGCCGAGCCGCTTGAGGACGTTGACCGAGCCGGTGTTCAGCGCGTCGCAGCGGGCGAAGATGCGGTGAAAGTCGAACCGGCCGAAGCCGAGGGCCAGCACCGCCCGCGCCGCCTCGGTGGCGTAGCCGCGGCCGGCGGCCTCCGGCGCGAAGATGTAGCCCACCTCGGCCTGCCGGGCCTCCCGGCTGACCCATTTCAGCAGCACCTCGCCGAGCAGGGCGCCGCCGGCGCGGGCCGCGACCGCCAGCACCAGCTCATCGCCCTCGCCCTCGAATTTCAGCACGCCGATCCGCTCCAGCGCCGCCCGCGACTGCTCCGGCGTGCGCGGGTTGCGGTACAGGTAGCGGGCGACCTCCGGCAAGCCGTGATAGCCGTGGAACGCCTCGAAATCCTCCGGCGTGAAGCGGCGGAGAATCAGCCTCTCGGTCTCGACCGGTACGACCGGGTCCGGCATCGCGGCGTCCCTAGTGAGTCGGCGGGAATAGACCGTCCTACAACCGGAACGGCGGATCGCTCAATGATTCCCGTGAGTCAGGCGGTCAACGCCCGGCAGTCGGCGGCGGCCCAACCGACAGTCACTGCCTCGCCCGGCGCCAGGGCCGGCCGGCCGTCGGCGTTCGGCAGCTTGAGCACGAAATCGTCCCGGCCGAGCAGCGACAGCCGGGCCCGGGTGTGGTCGCCGTGGAAGATCAGCTCCTCGATCCGGGCCGGGAAGCGGTTCGGCCCGGCTTCGGCGCCGGGCGACAGGCGCACCCGCTCCGGCCGGATCGACAGGGTGGCGCGGGCGCCCTGCCCGGCCGCCCCGACCGGCGTCGCCAGCACCGAGAAGCCGCCATCGACCGCGACCGTGCACTGGCCGCCCGCCAGGGCCTCGACGGTCCCGGCCAGCTTGTTGTTCTCGCCGATGAACTGGGCGACGAAGGCGGTCTCCGGCCGGTCGTACAGGTCGTCCGGCGCCGCCAGCTGGTCGATCGCGCCGTCGTGGAACACGGCGATGCGGTCGGACATGGTCAGCGCCTCGCCCTGGTCGTGGGTGACATAGACCACGGTGACGCCGAGCGAGCGGTACAGGTGCTTGATCTCGAGCTGCATGTGCTCGCGCAGCTGCTTGTCGAGTGCGCCCAGCGGCTCGTCCATCAGCACCAGCCGCGGCTCGAACACCAGCGCCCGGGCCAGGGCCACGCGCTGCTGCTGCCCGCCGGAGAGCTGGGCCGGACGGCGGCCGCCGAAGCCGGCCAGCTTGACCATGTCGAGCGCGCGCTCGACCCGCGCCTCGGCATCCGCGCCGCCGATGCCGCGGACCTTAAGCGGAAAGGCCACGTTCTCGCGCACCGTCATGTGCGGGAACAGGGCGTAGTTCTGGAACACCATGCCGATGTCGCGGCGCCAGGGCGGCAGCGCGTCGATCGCCTTGCCCTCGAGCAGGATGCGGCCGCGGGTCGGCGTCTCGAACCCGGCCAGCATCATCAGCGTCGTGGTCTTGCCCGAGCCGGAGGGGCCGAGCAGGGTCAGGAACTCGCCCTGCCGGATGGCGAGGTCCAGCCCCCGCACCACCAGCGTCTCGCCGTCATAGGTCTTGGCCACGTCGACGAATTCGACGAAGGCCCCCGCTTCCCTGTCCGCCATGCCGCCCCTGTTCTTCGTCCGGTTGTGGTCCGTCACCCTGCCAGCGCCTGCTCCAGATCCGCGATCAGATCCTCCACTGCCTCGATGCCGATCGACAGGCGCAGCAGGTCGTCGGGCACCGTGCCGTCCTCCTTCTCGATCGTGGCGCGGTGCTCGATCAGGCTCTCGACCCCGCCCAGCGAGGTGGCGCGGATGAAGATGCGGACGCGGGAGATCGCGCGCAGGGCCGCCTCGCGGCCCCCGGCCAGGCGCAGCGACAGCATGCCGCCGAAGCCGCCCTCCATCTGCCGCGCCGCGATCGCATGGCCGGGAAAGCCCGGCAGGCCGGGGTAGCAGACCTGCGCCACCGCCGGATGGCCGTCGAAGCGCTCGGCGATGCGCTGGGCGCTGGCACTGGCGGCGCGCACCCGCACGAACAGGGTGCGCATGCCGCGCAGCAGCAGCCAGGCCTCGAACGGGCCCAGCACCGGTCCGGCCAGGAAGCGGATGCGGCCGATGCGCTGCCATAGCGGGCTGTCGGCCGCCGTCACCACCGCGCCCGCGACCACGTCGGAATGGCCGTTCAGGTATTTGGTGGCGGAGTGGACCACGAGGTCGGCGCCATGGGCGATCGGCCGGCACAGCGCCGGCGAGGCCGAGGTGTTGTCGACCGCGAGCAGCGCCCCGGCCGCATGTGCGATCGCGGCGGCGCCGGCGATGTCGGTGACCGACCAGATCGGGTTGGCCGGGGTCTCGACGAAGACCAGCTTGGTCACCCCGGGCCGAACCGCCGCGCGCAGGGCGTCGAGGTCGGTGGTGTCGACCAGGTCGCAGACGAGGCCCCAGGGGATCAGCAGCTCGCGCAGCAGCTTGCCGGTGCCGAAATACATGTCGCGTGAGCAGACGACGTGGTCGCCGGGCGCCAGCGCCTGGAACAGGGTCGCGATCGCCGCCATGCCGGAGGCGAACAGCATCGCCGCCGACCCGCCCTCCAGCCGCGCCAGCAGCGCCTCGGCCTGCAGATAGGTAGGGTTGTCGTCGCGGCTGTAGCCGCGGCCGCCGACCTGGGCGTAGGCGGCGTCGCGGGCATAGGTCGATGATGGATGGATCGGCGGCACGATCGCGCCGGTGTCGCCGCAGAGATAGCCGTCGAGGCGGGCGGCGATGGTTTCAGGACGGCAGGGCGGCCGATCGTCCATGGGAACTCCGGAGTGCCCTCCGGGTGTAACTCCCCTGACGCGGCCCTGCAATCCGTGGCAACGTGAGCGAATGGTGTCGGGAGCGTGTTGATGGCGTTCGAGAATGGGTTCGGGATCGATCTGGGGCTGGCGCCCGGCATGTGGGTGCGGCACCCGGACCAGCCCGACTGGGGTCCCGGCCAGGTGCAGTCGGTGATCGGCAACCGGATCACGGTGAATTTCGAGAACCGCGGCAAGGTGCTGATCGACGGCTCGGTGATCCAGCTGGAGCCGGCCGAGGAGGCGTAGGGCGCCGCCCCCTTCTGCCCTCCCTCCTTGTCATGCCCGGGCTTGACCCGGGCATCCAGAAGATGTCGACACCCACTGGATTGCCGGGTCAAGCCCGGCAATGACAAAATTCATTTGTTCAATCCTATGGACTTATCCATTGAATGCCGGATTTTCCGCTGGCGCGGTTTCTACGCTCCGCTATGATGGAAGCCCATTATTTACAGTAAACACAGGCAAAATTGATGCGCGTCGAGCTTCGCGGGATCGAGAAGCGGTTTCAGGAGTTCACCGCCCTGTCGGGGATCGGCCTCGACATCGAGGCGGGGCATCTCTGCGCCCTGCTCGGCCCGTCCGGCTCGGGCAAGACGACGCTGCTGCGCATCATCGCCGGGCTGGAGCATGCCGATGCCGGCAGCTTGCGGATCGGCGGCACCGACATGTCGGCGGTCGATGTCCGCGACCGCCAGGTCGGCTTCGTGTTCCAGCACTACGCCCTGTTCCGGCACATGAGCGTGCTGGACAATATCGGCTTCGGCCTGAAGGTGCGGCCGCGCCAGACCCGGCCGGAGGCGGAGGCGATCCGGGTCCGGGCCAAGGAACTGCTGGCCCTGGTGCAGCTGGAAAAATTCGGCGACCGCTATCCCGACCAGCTGTCCGGCGGCCAGCGCCAGCGCGTGGCCCTGGCCCGGGCCCTGGCGATCGAGCCGCGCATCCTGCTGCTGGACGAGCCCTTCGGCGCGCTCGACGCCCGGGTCCGCAAGGATCTGCGCCGCTGGCTGCGCGAGCTGCACCAGACGCTGAAGCTGACCACCGTCTTCGTCACCCACGACCAGGAGGAGGCGCTGGAGCTGGCCGACCAGGTGGTGGTGATGGACCATGGCCGGGTCGAGCAGATCGGCAGCCCCACCGAGGTCTATGAGCGGCCGGCCACGCCCTTCGTCTACGAGTTCCTCGGCCAGGCCGTGCGCCTGCCCTGCCGCATCGGCCCGGACCGGGTCGATGTCGAGGGCGCGGTGCTGCCGCGGCCCGCGGGCTATGCCGGGCCGGACGGCGCCGGCGAGATCTTCGTCCGCCCGCACGACCTGGTGCCGCAGGAGGCGCGCAGCGACGCCTTCCCGATCGCGATCCGCAGCGTCAACGTCGTCGGCCCGCTGGTGCGGGTCGAGGCGGTGACCCAGCGCGGCGCCATCCCGCTGGACCTGGAATGGCATCGGCGCCAACTGGCGGCCCGCCTGCCCGCCGCGGGCGAGACGCTACAGGTCGGCGCCAGCCATTTCGGCCTGTTCCCGGCGCGCCAGGCCGCCTGAGCATTCTGGAGATTTCGATGAAGCGTTCCTTCCTGGCGCTGGCGCTGGCCGCCGGCCTGCTGAGCGGTGGGGTGGCCGAGGCCCAGACCACCATCCTCAACGCCTCCTTCGATGTCGGCCGCGAGCTCTTCGTCGACATCAACCCGGCTTTCCAGGCCTATTGGAAGGGCAAGTCGGGCCAGGATGTGACGGTCGAGCAGTCGCATGCCGGCACCTCGAAGCAGGCGCGGTCGATCCTGGAGGGGCTGCCGGCCGATGTCGTCACCTTCAATCAGGCGACCGACATCACGGCGCTGGAGAAGGGCGGCGCGGTCAAGCCGGGCTGGCAGTCGGCCTTCCCGAACGGCGCCTCGCCCTACTACTCCTTCCCCGCCTTCCTGGTGCGCCAGGGCAACCCGAAGGGCATCAAGGACTGGGGCGACCTGGCGCGCGACGACGTGCAGATCGTCTTCCCCAACCCGAAGACCTCGGGCAACGCCCGCTACACCTACCTGGCGGCCTATGCCTGGGCGCTGAAGGCCAATGGCGGCGACCAGGAGAAGGCCAAGGCCTTCGTCAAGACCGTGCTGTCGCATGTGCCGGTGTTCGACACCGGCGGGCGCGGCGCCACCACCACCTTCGTCGAGCGCGAGACCGGCGACGTGCTGATCACCTTCGAGGCCGAGACCCGCGGCATCCAGAAGGAGTATGGCGACCGCGGCTTCGAGGTGGTGGTGCCGCCGGCCAGCCTGAAGGCCGACTTCCCGGTGGCGGTGGTCGACAAGGTGGCCGATGCCCGCGGCACGGCCGAGGTCGCCAAGGGCTATCTCGACTTCCTGTACCAGCCGGCGGGGCAGGAGATCCTGGCCGCGCATTTCTACCGCCCGACCCTGGCCGAGGTCGCGGCCAAGCACCAGTTCCCGGCGGTGACGCTGGCCACGGTCGACGAGGTGTTCGGCGGCTGGGACAAGGTGAATGCCGAGCATTTCGTCTCCGGCGGCATCCTCGACACCGTGTTCGTGAACCAGTGAGCCGCGGCGTCCTATGACCAGCGCCGCCCTCGCCGCCCCCCGTCCCGCCCGGCGCCGGGTGCTGCCCGGCTTCCGGCTGACGCTGGGCTGCACGCTGGTCTATCTGGCGCTGATCGTCCTCCTGCCGCTGGGCGCCCTGGCGCTCAAGGCGGCCAGCCTGACGCCGGCCCAGTTCCTCGCCATCGTCACCTCGCCACGCGCCCTCGCCAGCTACGAGGTCACCCTCGGCATGGCCCTGGCGGCGACGGTGTTCAACGGCGTGGTCGGGCTGCTGCTGGCCTGGGTGCTGGTGCGCTACCGCTTCCCCGGGCGCCGGCTGCTGGACGCCATCGTCGACCTGCCCTTCGCCCTGCCGACCGCGGTGGCCGGCATCGCCCTGACCGCGCTGTTCGCCAAGAACGGCTGGTTCGGCGCGCCGCTGGCGGCGATCGGCATCCCGGTCGCCTACACCCCGCTCGGCATCGCCGTGGCGATGGCCTTCACCAGCCTGCCCTTCGTGGTGCGCAGCGTGCAGCCGGTGCTGGAGGATCTGGACGCAGGCGTCGAGGAGGCGGCCCGGACGCTGGGCGCCGGCGACTGGCCGACCCTGCGCCATGTGGTGTGGCCGGCGATCCTGCCCGCCTTCCTGGCCGGCTGCAGCCTGGCCTTCGCCCGCAGCCTGGGCGAGTTCGGCGCCGTGATCTTCATCGCCGGCAACCGGCCGATGCAGACCGAGATCGCGGCGCTGCTGGTGTACATCCGGCTCGAGGAATACGACTACGTCGCCGCCGCGGCGCTGGCGCTGACCATCCTGGCCGCCGCCTTCGTGCTGCTGCTCGCCACCAACCTGCTCCAGGCCCGGTTCCTGCGCCATGTCGATCGCCGTTGACCGCGACCCAGCCGCCCTGCCTGCGGCCAGCGTGCCCGTGACCTCGACCGCCGCCGCCGCGCGGCCGCGGCGGTCGCCCCGCATCGGCGAGGGGCGCTGGACCCGGCGCATCCTGATCGGCCTGGCCTTGCTGGCGGCCGCCCTGGTGCTGGTGGCGCCGATCGTCATCATCTTCACCCAGGCCTTTTCCGCCGGCCTCGCCGTCTTCGCCCGCAGCATCGGCCAGAGCGAGACGCTGGACGCCATCGGCCTGACCGTGACCACGGCGCTGATCGTGGTGCCGGTCAACACCGTGTTCGGCATCATGGCGGCCTGGGTGATCGCCAAGTTCCAGTTCCGCGGCCGGCGCCTGCTGACCACGCTGGTCGAGATCCCGTTCTCGGTGTCGCCGATCGTGGCCGGCGTCGTGTACCTGTTCCTGTACGGCGCCAACGGCCTGTTCGGCCCCTGGCTGCAGGACCACGGCATCCGCCTGATGTTCACGCCCGTGGCGATCGTGCTGGTCAGCCTGTTCGTCACCTCGCCCTATGTCGCGCGCGAGCTGATCCCGCTGATGCAGGCGCAGGGGCGCGACGAGGAGGAGGCGGCGGCGACGCTGGGCGCCAATGGCTGGCAGACCTTCTTCCGCGTCACCCTGCCGAACATCAAATGGGCGCTGCTGTACGGCGTGGTGCTGTGCAACGCCCGGGTGATGGGCGAGTTCGGCGCCGTCTCGGTCGTCTCCGGCCACATCCGCGGCCAGACCAACACGCTGCCGCTGCAGATCGAGCTGCTGTACAACGACTACAACGCCGTCGGCGCCTTCGCCGCCGCCTCGACCCTGGCGCTGCTGGCGCTGGTGACGCTGGCGGCCAAGGCGCTGGTCGAGCGCCACAGCCGCCGCACGGGCCGGCCGGGGCACTGACCCCGACCCGCTGCCCTCAGGCCGGCGTCAGGACGTGGATGGCTCGGCCTGCGACCAGGTCCCTGGTCCGCTCGCCATAGGCCTTCATGTGCGGGGCGGCCGAATGCGCCTTCAGCGCCTCCGGGCTCTCCCACTTCTCGACCACCACGAAGGTGTCGTCGCCGAAGCGGTCGGGGCTGCCCTCGGCATCCACCGCCGGGCCGTATTCGATGCAGCCCTGCTCGGCATGGACCTCGGGGATGATCTTCCAGAACTCCTCCAGCAGCGCGGCACGCTTGCCCGGCTTGGCGGTGATCAGGGCGATGACATGGATCACGTCGAGACTCCGTGGTTTTGTCCGATCTTATCGCCCTGATCGCACGAACCGCCAGCCTTCGCTACGGCCGCACCGCCGTCACCTCGATCTCGACCAGATAGCCGGGATTGACCAGCGCGGCGACCTGCATCGCCGAACGCGCCGGCAGGTTCGGCTGCTCCGCCGTGCCGTAGAACTGGCGGTAGCCCTCCATGAAGCCGGCGAAGTCCAGCTTGCCCTCTTTGGCCGGGTCGCCGACCAGGAAGACCTGCATCTTCACCACGTCGCCCAGGCCGAGGCCGAGGTCCTTCAGCGTCTTCTCGATCGAGGTCAGCACCGCGACCGTCTGGGCCTTGGTGTCGCCATAGGCGGCGACGGTGTTCTTGGCCGCGTTGGCATCGGCCACCGGCGGCACCGCGCCGCTGACATAGACCGTGGTCTTGCCGGCCGGCACTTCGACCACCCGGGCGATCGGGAAGTCGGAGTTCGGGATCTTGTGGCGGATCACGTCGTCCGCCGCGGCCTCGCCGGCCGTCAGCAAGGCCACCAGGCCGATCGCGGCAATCGTCTTCATCTTCGTCACTCGTTCTCTCCCCTTGGTGAGTTGGGCGTAGGTTGGGTTCGCGGACGCGAACCCAACATCGCGCAGCCCGAGCCGGTGTTGGGTTCGCAAGCGCGAACCCAACCTACGGTGTGCCGAGCATGATCGACAGCTTGGAGGTGGAAGTCCTCTGTCCAGCCTGATGGCGGTGAAGGACTAGCGAAGCGCAAGGGCGTCGCCGTGAGGCGGGGTCTGAAGGA
>NZ_JBQJIK010000123.1:0-15222 GCF_052078665.1 Inquilinus sp. CA228
CCGGGCCCGGGCGCCGAGGCCGCGCGGCTCGTCCCGCCGGCCCGACTGGCCCGATCCGGACGGGGCGGCCAAAGCCGGCTGGGACGGGACCGGATCGGCGGTCGCCGGCGCCACCGCGGCCACCGGCGCGATCGATGCCGGCGACGCGGCCGCGGTCTCGGCCAGCAGTTCCGCCATCGGCCCTAGCGAGGCGACGACCACGGGCTTCGGCGCGTTCGGCGCCACATCGATCAAGGTCGCGGTGCCGGGCCGCGCCGCCGGCGGCGTGAGGGGCGCCACCGGCGCCGTGTCCGCCAGGCCCTCGGCCGGGGCCAGAGGCGGCTCGGTGGTCGCCTGCACCGGCGGGGCGGCCACCGGCAGCCCGGGCAGCGGCAGCGGGTCGGCCAGGCGGGCCGGCGGGTCGAGCCGCGCGGCCTCGGCGCCGGGGCCGGGCAGGCTGACCGGCACCAGCACCGGCTCGGCCTGCTGCGGCTCCGGCGCCGGGCGCGTCACCTCCTGCAGGGCATTGGCCCAGGGGTCGAGCGGCGGCTCCGGCTCGGGCAGGCGCGGCACCGCGGCGAAGGCGGAGCCGAAGAAGACATGCAGCGGGTTGGCCGTCGGGGCGGGGGCCGGAGGCGCCTCGGCCAGGCGCCGCGCCGTGACGACGGCGGGCTGCGGCCGCACCGCCTCCGCCGGGTCGACCACATGCGCCGGCTCGACCGCGATCCCGGCGAGATCGACGGCGACGACGGGCGGCGCTGCCGGGCGCGCGGAATCGATCGCGATCGCGCCGCCGAGGGCGGCAGCCCCGACCAGCGCGATCGACAGAAGAAGCAGGCCCTTCGACGTCATGCCCGGCTCCCCCCTTGTCGGCGCGTGGGGCGGAGCCCATCCGGGCACACTCCGCCCGGCGCCGCCGGGAGACGGGGCAACGCTCTGCGCCGGCGATCGGGCCCCGGGATGATCGCAACGGATCCGGGAACACCGACCGCCCAAGTGCATTTCATTGCGGTCACGGGGGGCGCGGGTATCATGGCGCGCCCTGCGAGTCCAGACCGACGGAAGGCCATATGTCGCCACAAACCGCTGAAATCCGCCGTTTCGCCTGGGTTCGCCCAGTACGTTTTTTCGCTTTTTTTATCGCGATTGCCGCCTTTCCGGCCCTGGCTCAGGACAAGCCGGCCGCCGAGTCGGCACCGAAAGAAGCGATCGACATCGAGCTGAACAAGCTCGAACCCGGCAACAACGGCTGCCGGGCCTTCATGGTCATGCACAACGGCACCGACCGGAGCTACAGCAACCTGCAGCTCGACCTCGTGGTGTTCGACCCGAAGGGCATCATCGTCGACCAGCTGGCCGTGGACATGGCTCCGCTGAGCGCCGGCAAGACCATGGTCAAGGTGTTCGAGATCGCCGGTCATGATTGCGGTAATTTCGGCCGTGTGCTGTTGAACGACGTGTTGACCTGCAAGGCGGGGGACGCAGCGGTCGAACGCTGCATCGATCTATTGGTTCCCACCAGCCGGGCGGCGATCGGTTTCATCAAGTAAAGAAGGCCGGATCATGGCGGTCGACCCGCAGATCATTACGATGCTTGAGCGGATCGGCGCTGTTTCCGGGGACACAGCGCCGGCCGAGCGCCTGTCGCCGGCCGAGGCGCGGCGTGCCATGGCCGCGGTGCTGCCGCTCCTGAACGAGCACGCGCCGACCGTGGCGCGGGTCGAGAATCGCACCCTGCCCGGCGCGGCGGGGCCGATTGCCGCACGCTTCTACGATCCCGGCGCGCCAGACATGGGGGGCTCGCTGTCGCCGGCGATCGTCTACATCCATGGCGGCGGCTGGGTGCTGTGCGACCTGGACAGCCATGACGGCGTGTGCCGGGAGCTGGCGCAGCGCTCCGGCCTCAAGGTGGTCAGCCTCGGCTACCGGCTGGCGCCGGAGCATCCGTTCCCGGCTGCGCTCGAGGATTGCGTCGCGGCGGTGCGCTGGCTCGCCGCCCAGGGCCGCGACTGGGGCATCGACCGGCTGGTGATCGCCGGCGATTCGGCCGGGGCCAACCTGTCGCTCGCCACCCTGCTGGCGCTGCGCGACGCCGGCGAGCAGCCGCTGCGCGGGGCGGCGCTGGTCTATGGCGTGTTCGCGCCCGACCACGACACGCCATCGCATCTGGCGTATGGCGGCGACAACCGCTATTTCCTGTCGACTGCCGAGATGGAGTGGTTCTGGGGCCATTACGTCCCGGCCGGCACCGACCGGCGCACGCCGCTGGCCGCGCCGCTCTACGCCGATCTCGCCGGCCTGCCGCCGCTGTACCTGACCGCGGCGGAATACGATTGCCTGAGGACCGACAGTGAACAGCTCGCCTACCGCCTGGCCGTGGCCGGGCAACCGCACGAATTCCGGCTGTGGCGCGGCATGATCCACGCCTGTCTGCACATGGCCGGCAATGTCGAGGCGATGCGGGCCGAGATCGACCATCTGGCCGCCTTCCTGCGCCGGCAGGCGACGGCATGAGCCGCCCCCCTCGCCCCCCGAAACCCGGCGCCGGACGCACGCGCAGCCCCGGCCGATCCTCCGAAGCCGGCGACGAACGGCGCCCGCCGCGCGGACGCACGCCCGCCGGCCGAGCCGGAGCCCAGGCCCAAGGCGAGCGGCCGGCGCGGGACACCCGGCGCCCCGACAGGCCATCCCGCGGAGCCCCTGCGGACCGTGAAGAGGCCGAACGGGCACCCCGCCGCACCGCGCGCGCTCCCGCCGGCCGCGGCACCCGGCAGGACGAGCCGGAAGCGATGCCGAAGCGCCGACCGCCGCGTGGTGGCAAGCCGCCCTCCCGCGGGGGCCCGGCGGACCGCGAGGAAGCCGAACGCGCTCCCCGCCGCGCCGCGCGCGCTCCCGGTGGCCGTGGTGCCCGGCAGGACGAGCCGGAGGCGATGCCGAAGCGCCGGCCGCCCCGCGGCGGCAAGCCGCCGGCCCGCCCCGCCGCCGCGAAGGCCGGCGACCAGACGGCGCCACGCGGCGCGAAGCGGGCCGGTCCGGCACCGGCCGGCCGGCGGCCTGCGCCCGGCAAGCCGCGCGGACCGCGATCCAAGGCGGCCTCGCCGCAGGAGGCCGCGCGCGCCGCCATCCCGGAATGGCTGTGGGACGGCGAGGAGCCGGCGGAAGACGCCGCCCCACGCCGGCGCGGCCGTCCGCGCGGTCCAGCGCCGGAAGAGCCCGCCGAGCCGACGGAGGTCCCCGCGGCGCGCGCCAGGACCGCACCGCGGCGCCCGCTGACCTCATCGCGCAAGATCGCCGGCGACGCTGGAGCAACGAAGCCGGGGGCGGCGAAGCCGGGCGAGCGCTGGCGCGAGGAGCGGCGCAAGCGCCCGTCGCCGGAGCCGGACCAGGCCCGCTACGTCGTCTTCCACAAGCCCTATGGCGTGCTGAGCCAGTTCACGCCGGAAGGGCGCTGGCGCGGCCTGAACGAGTTCGGCCTGCCGCCCGGGATCTATGCCGCCGGCCGGCTGGACGCCGACAGCGAAGGGCTGCTGCTGCTGACCGATGACGGGCCGCTGATCAAGCGCCTGCTGGACCCGAAGCACGGCCATCCGCGGACTTATCTGGCGCAGGTCGAGGGCGACCCGGCGGAGGAGGCGCTGGCCGCCCTGGCCGGCGGCATCGCCCTGACCGACGGCCCGACCCGCCCCTGTGGCATCGAGCGGCTGGAGGCGGAGCCGGAGCTGGCGCCACGCGATCCGCCGATCCGGTTCCGGCTGGCGATCCCGACCACCTGGCTGCGCCTGACCCTGACCGAGGGCCGCAACCGCCAGGTGCGCCGGATGACGGCGGCGGTCGGCCACCCGACGCTGCGCCTGGTCCGCGTCGCCATCGGCGGCCTGGAGCTGGGCGATCTGCCACCCGGGGCGTGGCGCATGGTCGACCGCGAGGAGGTGCTGCCGGCATTCCGCTGATCGCAACCGGATGACCGCCGCATGACATGAAATTCACGGGTGCCGCCCGACCTGTCACGATATGACCACGGGCTGGACCCGGAAACCGGCCGACGGAGCGGAGTGGCGGGATGAAGCCGAGCACGCGACAGTTCTGGAAGGATTTCTTCGCCCTCCTGATGCCGTTCTGGCGCTCGAAGGAGAAATGGCCGGCGATCGGGCTGCTGGTGGTGATCGTCGCCTTCACGCTCGGCGCCGTGTTCCTCAGCGTGCAGTTCAACTTCTGGTACAACCGCTTTTACCAGTCGCTGCAGAACTACGACCAAGCCGCCTTCTGGCGTGAGCTGGCGATCTTCGCCGGCCTGGCGACCGCCCATGTCCTGCGCAGCGTCTATGCCGCCTATCTCGGCCAGTGGCTGCGGATCCGCTGGCGGCGCTGGATGACCGACCACCTGCTGGGCGAATGGCTAACCGACCGGGCCTATTACCGCCAGCAGCTGACCGCGAGCGCCACCGACAACCCGGACCAGCGCATCTCCGAAGACATCCAGCAATTCGTCGATGGCACCCTCACGCTCAGCCTCAGCTTCCTCGGCAATGTGGTGAACCTGGTCTCCTTCGCCGTGATCTTGTGGGGGCTGTCGGCGCCGCTGACGATCCCGCTGTTCGGCAACGACATCGTGATCCCCCACTTCATGATGTGGGCCGCGATCGTCTACGCCATCGTCGGCACCATCCTGACGCATCTGGTCGGCCGCCCGCTGATAGGGCTGAACTTCCAGCAGCAGAAGCGGGAGGCGGATTTCCGCTTCGGCCTGGTCCGGTTCCGCGAGAACACCGAGGCGGTCGCGCTGTATGGCGGCGAGCCGAGCGAAAGGCAGGGGCTGCTGCGCCTGTTCGGCGGAGTGATGAGCAACTGGTACGCGCTGATGAGCCGGCAGAAGAAGCTCGGCTTCCTGACCTTCGGCTACGGCCAGGCCTCCGTCGTCTTCCCCGCCATCCTGGCCGCGCCCCAGTATTTCGCCAAGACCATCGAGCTCGGCGGCTTCCTGCAGGTGCAGCAGGCCTTCGGCAACGTCCAGGACTCCCTGTCCTGGTTCGTCAGCGCCTATTCGTCGCTGACCGAATGGAAGGCGACGGTCGACCGTCTCACCGGCTTCCGCCGCAGCATCGAAGCGGCCAAGGCCCAGGCACAGTCGACCGAGATCGACGTCGCCCCGCAGGCCCAGGGCGACCTCGCCGTCGAATCCGTCCAGCTCGCTTTGCCCGACGGCCAGACGCTGCTCGAAGGCCAGAACCTGAACGTCCGCCCCGGCGACCGGCTGCTGCTGACCGGCCCGTCCGGCGCCGGCAAGTCGACGCTGTTCCGCGCTTTGGCCGGGATCTGGCCCTTCGGCAAGGCGCGCATCCGCATCCCCAAGGACGCCAAGGTGCTGTTCCTGCCGCAGCGGCCCTATCTGCCGCTGGGCACGCTGCACGCCGCCGTCGCCTATCCGGCCAAGCCGGAGGAGGTGTCCGCCGAGGCCGCGACCGAGGCGCTGCGCGCCGTCGATCTCGGCCATCTGGTGCCGGCGCTGGAGCAGGAGGAGTACTGGGCCCGCCGCCTGTCGCCGGGCGAGCAGCAGCGCCTGGCCGTCGCCCGGGCGGTCCTGGCCAGGCCCGACTGGCTGTTCCTGGACGAGGCGACCAGCGCCCTGGACGAGGCGACCGAGCAGCGGATGTTCGCGCTGCTGCACGACCGGCTGCCCGGCACCACCTGGCTGACCATCTCGCACGATCCCAAGGTCGCCGCCTTCCACAACCGCCACTGGCGGATCGAGAAGGACGGCTCGGCCCCGGGGCGCCTGGTCGAGGTGCCGGCGGCCGCCGCGGCCTGACCGGGACAACGCTCTTCGGACATACCGCTCCGTCATCGCGAGGAGCGAAGCGACGTGGCGATCCAGAGGCCGGTGCCGCTGGATCGCTTCGCTGCGCTCGCGATGACTCCACTATATTTAAGAATTGACTTATTTAATCTATATCTTCATAAGAGGCTCATGAACGCCTTCGCCGCCCTCGCCGACCCCACCCGGCTTCGGATCGTGGAGATGCTGGCGGCGGGGGAGCGCGGCGCCGGCGAGATCGCCGGCGCGTTCGCGATGAGCGGGCCCGCGGTCTCCCAGCACCTCAAGGTGCTGCGGGAGGCCGGGCTGATCACCGTCCGGGCCGAGGCGCAGCGGCGCATCTACGCGCTCGACCCTCAGGGGTTCGACGCGCTGGAGGAGTGGCTGCGGCGCATCCGCCGCTTCTGGGGCGGCCGGCTGGACGAGCTGGAGCGGCAGCTGCGCGCCGCCCCCACCGACACAGGAGAACCATCATGAGCGAGTACGGCACCATCATCGCCCCCGGCGCGGTCCGGTTCGAGCGGCTGCTGCCCGGCCCGATCGAGCGGGTCTGGGCCTATCTGACGGAATCGGACAAGCGCGGCGCCTGGCTCGCCACCGGCGCCGTCGAGCCCCGCGCCGGCGGCCAGGTGGAGCTGCATTTCCTCCATTCCCAGCTGTCGCCGCTGCCGGACGAGATCCCGGCCAAGCACAAGTCGATGGAGAAGGGCGCCAGCTTCACCGCCCGGGTGACGCGCTGGGAGCCGCCACGGCTGCTGAGCCACAGCTGGCCCGAGCCGTCCGGCAACGAGTCGGAGGTCACCTTCGAGCTGACGCCGCAGGGCAACGACATCCTGCTGGTGCTGACCCACCGCCGCCTCGGCACGGATCAGATGGTGAGCGTCGCCGGCGGCTGGCACACCCATCTCGGCATCCTGGTCGACCGGATGAACGGCCGGGTGCCGCAGCCCTTCTTCATCACCCATGGGCGACTGGAGGGCGAGTACGAGAAGCGCATCGCCTCGGCCTGAGTCCCACGACCGGAGGAAAGGACCATGACCGCGACCTTCGCCGGCGGCCGCAACATCGCGCTGAAGGTGCCGCCGCACCAATATGACGCCACCGTCAAATTCTACCGTGACGTGATCGGCCTCAGGCCGCTGGACAACCACCCGCCGGCCATCGGCTTCGAGTTCGGCGCCAACCAGCTGTGGATCGACCGGGTCGAGGCCCTCAGCCAGGCCGAGCTGTGGCTGGAGATCGTTGCCGACGACGTGCCCAAGGCCGCCGGGCATCTCGCCGCCGCCGGCGTGGCCCGGCGCGACGAGATCGAGCGCCTGCCCGACGGCTTCGACGGCTTCTGGATTTCCGATCCCGCCGCGATCATCCATATCGTCACGGCGAAGCGCAGCCAGTATTGAGGGTTACGTCCGCGGCTCCGTGGTCAGCGGCAGCAGCCGGGCGTGCGACGCCTCCAGCAGCCGGGCCATCGCCGCCGCTGCCGCCTCCGGCTCCCGCCCGATGATCGCGGTGCGCACCGCATCGTGCAGCGCCACGTCCTCGCTGGGCCGGGTGGCGTGGCGCTGCAGCATCTCCGACGACACCCGCAGCGCCGACTTCACCCCCGCGCCGATGGTCACGAACAGGCCGTTATGCGAGGCGGTGATGATGGCCAGGTGGAACTCCAGCGCCGCCTCGGACGACGCCTTCACCGGCTGCTTCTCCTCATAGGCGCGGGCCAGCTGGCGGAAATGGCGCTCGATCGCGGCGTGGTCCTCGGCCGTGCCGTCGCGCGCCGCCAGGAACGACGCCCGCGGCTCGAAGCACTGCCGCATCTCGTAGATGTCCTCGACGATCTTGGCGTCGAACTGGGCCAGCAGCCGCCACGACAGCACATCGCGGTCAAGCAGGTTCCATTCGCCGAAGGGCAGCACCCGCGTGCCGGTCTTCGGCGACACCTCGATCAGCCGCTTGCCCGCCAGGCTCTTGATCGCCTCGCGCAAAGTGGTCCGGCTGACGCCGTAGGTCTGGCACAGCTCGCTCTCGATCGGCAGCGAATCGTGAGGCCGGAACTCGCCGGACACGATGCGCATGCCCAGGCTGTTCGAGACCTGGGCGCTCATCGTCCCGACCAGGACCATCTCCCGTTCCAGCATCAGACCGTCTCCACCCATGTCCCTCTTTATCGAATAGGCCGGGGAAGGCCCGGTTGACAAAACCCGTCGATCCCCCCGATGATCGAATCATATGATAATACCATTGGGGAGGAAATGGCGTGGCCGACATCGAGATCCGGGATGTCAGCAAGCGCTTCGGGCCGGTCACGGTGTTCGACGGCCTGTCGCTGTCGATCGACTCCGGGGAGTTCATCGTCTTCCTCGGGCCGTCCGGCTGCGGCAAGTCCACCCTGCTGCGCATGATCGCCGGGCTGGAGAGTGTCGACGGCGGTGAGATCCGCATCGCCGGCACCCGGGTCGACACCCTGCCGCCGGGCGCCCGCCGGGTGGCGATGGTGTTCCAGCACTACGCCCTGTACCCCCATATGACGATCTTCGAGAACATGGCGTTCGGGCTGCGCAACATCGGCCTGAAGCAGCCGGAGATCGACCAGCGCGTCCAAGGCGCCGCGCGGACACTGGAGATCGAGGAGCTGCTGCAGAGGAAGCCCGGCCAGTTGTCCGGCGGCCAGCGCCAGCGCGTCGCCATCGGCCGCGCCATCGTCAAGGAGCCGCGGGCCTTCCTGTTCGACGAGCCGCTGTCGAACCTGGACGCGGCGCTGCGCGTGCGCACCCGGGTCGAGTTGGCGCGGCTGCACCGCCGGCTGCGCGCCACCATGGTCTTCGTCACCCATGACCAGGTCGAGGCAATGACCCTGGCCGACCGGATCGTGGTGATGAATGAGGGCCGGATCGAGCAGGTCGGCACGCCGATGGAGATCTACACCCGGCCGGCCACCAAATTCGTCGCCCGCTTCGTCGGCGTGCCGGCGATGACCTTCCTCGACGCCGTGATCGTCGGTGAGCAGGGCGGCGCCGTGCTGCGCCTGCCGGACGGGACCGAGCTGCGCACCCCGGTGCCGGCCGATGGGCTGCCGGCGCACCAGCCGATCACGCTGGGCCTGCGGGCCGAGGCGGTGCGGATCGACGGCCGGGGCAGCACCCAGGGCACGGTCGAGGTGGTCGAGCGGCTGGGCGACCGCACCCATCTGCATGTCCGGCTGCAGGACGGGTCGACCCTGATCGCCGAGGATGCCGGGCTGAGCGGCGTCGCGGTCGAGGACCGGGTGGGCCTGAGCATCGATCCCGCCGCCGTCCACCTGTTCGGCGCCGACGGCGTCGGCCGCCACGCCGTCGCGTGAGGAGGGGCCGCGTGAGGAGGAAATGGTGACCGCCACCGCCGCCGGCCGCACCATCGAACGGGCCCGCCGCCTGGGCGGCGCCCGGATCGGGCCGGACTGGCGCAATGTCGGCTTCGTCCTGCCCTTCCTGATCGTCTATCTGGTGCTGCTGGTCTGGCCGCTGTTCGACGGCATCTGGATCAGCCTGCAGAAGTTCGACATGTTCGACGGCACCGGCGCCTATGCCGGCCTCGCCAACTACAAGCGGCTGTTCGCCGACAAGATCTTCCTCGGCGCGGTCTGGAACACGGCGCTGTTCGTGCTGATGACCGTGCCGGCCTTCGTCGTGGTCGGCCTGGTCCTGGCCCTGGCGCTGAACCGGCCGACCCGGGCGGCGGCCGCCCTGCGCGCCACCTTCTTCGCCACCTCGGTGCTGTCGGTCACCATCGTCACCATCGTCTGGAAGATGGTGTATCTGCCGGACCGTGGCCTGCTGACCAATGTGCTGGGCGTGTTCGGGCAGGCGCCGATCCCGATCCTGAGCGACCCCGGCCTGGCCCTGCCCGGCATCGCCGTGGCCACGCTGTGGTGGGGCATCGGCCTGCCGATGATGCTGTTCCTGGCGGCGCTGCAGCAGATCCCGCGCGAGCTGTACGAGGCCGCGGCGCTGGACAGCGCCGGCCGCTGGCGGGCGTTCCGGCACATCACCCTGCCCTCGATCCGGCGGACCGTGGTGCTCGTGGCCGTGGTCGAGATCGTCTACCAGTTCCAGCTGTTCGGGCAGTCCTACCTGCTGACCCGCGGCGGGCCGAACAACGCCTCGCGCTCCATCGTGCAGTTCATCTACGAGCAGGGCTTCCGCAACTGGGACCTGGGCTATGCCGCCGCGGCGTCCGAGGTGCTGTTCGGGCTGATGCTGATCGCCGCCATGGCGCAATACCTGCTGACCCGCCGGAGGGCCGAGGGATGACCGCCATCACCACGGCGCAACCGCGGCAGGGCATGGTCGGCCGCAGCCTGGGCGACCGGCTGATCCTGTGGGCCGTCATCCTGCTCGCCGTCATCTGGGTGGTGCCGGTGGCCTGGATCACCGGCCTGTCGTTCAAGCCCAACAGCGAGCTGATGACCGACACCGGCACGCTGTTCCGGGCGCCCTACGCGCTGAAGAACTACACCGACATCCTCGCCAATTCCGGCGTGTTCCGGTGGGTGCTGAACAGCGTGGTCGTGGCGCTGGGCCAGACCGTGGGCGTGCTGGTGCTGGCGTCGCTGGCCGGCTACGGCTTCGCCCGCGCCCAGTTCCCCGGCCGCGGCATCATGTTCGCGCTGGTGCTGATCGGCCTGGCGGTACCGGAGCAGGCGGTGATCATCGCCCGCTTCCAGATGTTCAACGACCTGAAGATCCACAACTCCTATCTCGGGCTGATCCTGCCGCATCTGTCGGCGCCGTTCGGCGTCTTCCTGATGACGCAGTACTTCAAGGCCATCCCGAGGGAGCTGGACGAGGCGGCGCTGCTGGACAACGCATCGCGCTTCAAGACCTTCTGGCGGGTGCTGCTGCCGCTGACCGTGCCGGCCCAGGCGACGCTCGGGATCTTCACCTTCCTCAGCGCCTGGAACGACTATCTGTGGCCGCTGATCTCGGCGACCAAGCCGGAGATGTTCACCCTGACCGTCGGCCTGGCCTCGACCCAGACCAACTTCGCCCAGTCCGAGGGGCTGGGCTACCTGATGGCACAGTCGGTCTTCGCCGGACTGCCCGTGCTGATCGTCTACCTGTTCTTCCAGAAATACATCGTCACGGCCGTCGCCGGCGCCGCAATCCGCTGAGACGCGCGGCAGAACGGCCGGAACCAAGGAGGGAGAGCCATGAGAAGCAGCTTTGCTTTGGCCCTGACCGGGCTGGTCCTGGCCGGGGGTCCCGTCTGGGCGCAGGACAAGACCGAGATCTCGCTGTCGCGCTTCTTCGGCGCCTGCGAGGCCGACTATGCCGCCGTCACCGACGTCGCCAAGGCGCATGGCGAGTGCGGCATCATCACGGCGCTGATCAACAAGTTCAACGCCGAGAGCCCGGACGTCCACGTCAAGGTCGATATCGTCGAATGGCCCGGCTACGACCAGCTGACCGCCCGGCTGCGCTCCGACGACCCGCCGACCATCTCGGTGATGCATGAATCGGTGATCAGCGACTACGCCTCGCGCGACCTGCTGGAGCCGCTGGACGAGGACTTCAAGGCCGCCGGCATCGACCTCGCCGACTTCACCGAGGCGGCCAGGACCGGAGTGACCAAGGACGGCAAGATCTACGCCCTGCCCTTCGACACCCACACCTGGCTGTGGCACATCAACCTGAACCTGTTCAAGCAGGCCGGGCTGGTCGGGGCCGACGGCAAGCCGGTGCTGCCGAAATCGCCGGAGGAGCTGCTGGCCCAGGCCAAGCAGTTCAAGGAGAAGACCGGCAAGCCCTATTTCGTCCAGGCGACGGTGAACGAGCAGGCGAACTACGCCCGCACCCTCTACACCCTGCTGTACCAGCAGAATTCCGACTTCTTCGCCGACCCGACCCAGATCAAGCTGCAGACGCCGGAAGCCCGCAACGCGGTCGAGCTGTTCAAGACCATCTACCAGAACGGCGACACCACCACGGACCAGGACTACGCCGCGTCGACGGCCGGCTTCGCCCAGGGCGACGGCGGCGTCTACATCATGGGCACCTGGCTGATCGACAGCTACAACGAGGAGGCGGCCAAGCCCGGCGTGGCGCTGAGCAATGGCTATGCCGTGGTGCCGTTCCCGCAGCTCTACGGCAACGCCAAGGTCTGGGCCGACGGCCACAGCTGGGTGGTGCCCAAGGCCGGGCTGGACGACGCCAAGCGCAAGGCCGCGGTCAAGGTCCTGAAGTTCCTGTGGGACAACGACTTCGAATGGGCCCGCACCGGCCACCTGCCGGTGCGCCAGTCGGTGGCGACATCCCAGGCCTTCCTCGACCTGCCGCACCGCAAGGACATCGTCAGCCTGACCAAGGACGGCACCGCCCTGCCCCAGGCGGTGAAGCGCCAGTTCGGACTGCAGGAGATCCTGACCGAGGAGTTCAACGCCGCGGCCCAGGACCAGAAGACCGTCGACCAGGCCCTGGCCGACGCGGAGAGCCGCGTCAACGAGCTGCTGGCCAACGCCAAGTGATCCGCTGCGGCCGCGCCGGACGGCGCGGCCGCTTCTTCCACCATCCCATCGAGACCATCGACCCATGATCTCCGCCAGGCTGACCGTCGACCGCGACTTCGTCCTCTCCGACCTCGACCGCCGCGTCTTCGGCGCGTTCGTCGAGCATATGGGCCGCTGCGTCTATGGCGGCATCTTCGAGCCCGGGCACCCGACCGCCGACGCCCGCGGCTTCCGCGGCGACGTGCTGGAGCTGACCCGGGAGCTCGGGCCCACCATCATCCGCTATCCCGGCGGCAACTTCCTCTCGGGCTACGACTGGGAGGACGGGGTCGGCCCGGTGGAGCAGCGCCCGGTGCGGCGCGACCTGGCCTGGTCCTCGACCGAGACCAACCGCTTCGGCACCAACGAGTTCATGGACTGGGCCCGCGCCGCCGGGATCGAGCCGATGCTGGGCGTCAATCTCGGCACCCGCGGGCCGGACGAGGCGCGCCGCTTCCTCGAATACTGCAACCATGCCGGCGGCTCGGCCCTGTCGGACCTGCGCCGGTCGCACGGCCATGCGGCGCCGCACGACGTCAAGTTCTGGTGCCTGGGCAACGAGATGGACGGCCCCTGGCAGATCGGCGCCAAGACCGCCGAGGAATACGGCCGGGCGGCGCTGGAGACGGCCAAGGTGATGCGCTGGGTCGACCCGACCATCCAGCTGGCCGCCTGCGGCTCATCCCACCGCAACATGGCGACCTACGGCGCCTGGGAATACGAGGTGCTGGACCACTGCTACGACCAGGTCGACTTCATCTCGCTGCACACTTATTTCAACAACAACGCCGATTCGGCGCCGGAGTATTTCGGCGTGATCGAGCTGATGGACGCCTTCATCAAGGAGGTGGCGGCGATCTGCGACGCGGTCGGGGCCAAGCGCCGGTCGCGCAAGAAGATCATGCTGTCCTTCGACGAGTGGAACGTCTGGTACAAGACCCACAAGATCGAGCACATGCGCAAGCCGGGCTGGCCCGAGGCGCCGCATCTGATCGAAGAGGTCTACAACGCCGAGGACGCGCTGATCGTCGGCGGCGCCCTGATCGCCCTGATGAACAACGCCGACCGGGTGAAGACCGCCTGCATCGCCCAGCTGGTCAACGTCATCGGCCCGATCATGACCGAGACCGGCGGCGCCGCTTGGCGCCAGACCATCTTCCACCCTTTCGCCCTGGCCGCCCGCCACGGCCACGGCCGGGTGCTGCAGGCCAAGGTCGAATCGCCCGGCTACGCCGCCATGTCCTGGCCGGAGATCCCGTATCTCTACGCCACCGTGGTCGACAACCCGGCGGACGGCACCACCACGGTCTTCGCCCTGAACCGCAGCCTGTCCGACCCGATGGACCTCGACGTCGCGCTGCGCGGCCTGGGCGCCGACCGCCGGCTGGTGGAGGCGACCGAGATCCACCACGCCAACCTGAAGGCGGTGAACACCAAGGAGGCGCCGAACACCGTGGCGCCGGCGGCGAACCCGGACGTCTCGGTCGACGGCGAGCGGCTGCGGGCGAAGCTGAAGCCGGCCAGCTGGAACGTGATCGTGACGCGGAGCGCGCCGCGGGCGTAGTCTGGGCTGGACGGGGCCGCGACTCTCGGCTTGACGCCGGGCGTGCGGCCCCTTATACGAACGCCCTCGTCCCGGCAGCAATGCCGGGCCATTGTTTTTGACCGTGTTTCGAGGATAGACCCATGGCGCGACGCTGCCAGGTGACCGGCAAGGGCGTGATGAGTGGCAACAATGTCAGCCACGCCAAGAACAGGACCCGTCGGCGCTTCCTGCCGAACCTGCAGATCACGTCGCTGGTCTCGGAGGTGCTCGGCGTGTCGGTGCGCATGCGCCTGTCCACCAACGGCATCCGCACCATCGAGCATCGCGGCGGCCTTGACGGCTACCTCGCCGGCGCGGCGGATTCGGCCCTGGACGCCGAGCTGCGCGGCCTGAAGCACCGCATCCTCAAGGCCCAGGCCGCCCTGGCCGCCTGATCGATCCGCGCTGGCGGCCGCCCCGCGGCCGCGCGAAGGACTGAAGAAAGCCCGCCCACGGTCGCGGGCTTTTTTCGTTGCCGGCCGCCGGCATTGCGGACCGGCCGGCGTTCCCTTCATGCTCCGATCCTCAGAATCGAAGGGGGATGCGGACCATGGGGATGACGCTCTATTCCGGGCCGCTGAGCCTGTTCTCGCGCAAGGTCGAGATCGCCCTGGCCGAGAAGGGCCTGGCTCATGAGCGGATCATGGTGCCCTTCACCCAGACCGAGGGCTACCGGCCGAAGCACCCGGCGGTGCTGGCCGCCAACCCCAAGGGCCAGGTGCCGGTGCTGGTCGACGGCGACCTGGCCCTGTTCGATTCGACCGTGATCCTCGACTATCTCGAGGACGCCCACCCGACGCCGCCGCTGTTTCCGCGCGGCGCCGCGGACCGCGCCCGTTGCCGCCTGGCCGAGCTGGAGGCCGACGAGATCGTGATGCCGGACGTCCGGCCGCTGATGCATCGCAGCGAGCCGCCCGACCCGGCCCGGCTGGAGGCGCAGGAGGCCGGCGCCTGCAAGGCCGAGGAGGCGCTGCGCGGCCATTGGCGCCGGCTGGATGCGCGGCTGGCCGGCCGCGAGTTCTTCTTCGATTCGCTGACCGTCGCCGACATCGCCCTGTTCATGACCGTGCTGTTCGCGCTGCGGCTGCACGGGCCGCGGCTGGACGGCTTCCCGGCTTTGGCCGCCTGGTACGAGGGCCTCTCCGCCCGCCCGGCCTTCGCCAGGGTCCTCAGCGAGGTCGCCGCCGCCGACCGCGAGCTGTCGCCGGCGCTCTTCGGATAGGTCGGCTCAACCCCCTCACCCGGAACCGCTGCGCGGTTCCGACCTCTCCCCAAGGAGAGGTGTAGGAGCGCGGCTCTGTTTCCCTCTCTCCTCGGGGAGAGGGA
>NZ_JBQJIK010000124.1:0-15154 GCF_052078665.1 Inquilinus sp. CA228
CCTCGGCCTCGCCTCCGTCGCCGACCCGCTCACCGCTTAATCCCCCGAACCGCCGGATACGGACCCGTATGTCCGGTGGTGTGGGAGGGGGGAGCCGCGAGGCTTCCCCCTATCCCGATAGATCCGGGTCTTTTGCCTCTCCCGTTTACGGGAGAGGTCGGAGGCGCTTGCGCCTCCGGGTGAGGGGATTTTGTCGAGGCCGGGACCCGCCCTCACCCGGTCGTCCTGCGGACGCCCGGCCTCTCCCGCCACGCGGGAGAGGCAACGCGTCTGTTCTCAGCGTCTTGAGCCGAGGCCCCTCGGTGACATCGTCGCATCACCGCTTCCGCTTGTCGGAGTCCAGGCTCCTGCGCAGGGCGGCCATCAGGTCGATGACCTTGCCGGTCTCCTCCTCGGCCTTCGGCTTCGGCGCCTCGACCTTGCGGCCTTTCTTCTTGCGGGCAATGATCTTCTGCAGCGAGGCCTGGACCCGGTCGCCGAGCAGATCCTCGCTCCACTCCACCGTCCGCTCCTTGATCACCGACAGGGCCAGCTTCATCGCGTCCTTCGGCGGCGCGGCCGGCTTGATGCCGCCGAAGACGTCTTTTTCGTCCCGCACCTCGCCGGCCTGGCGCAGGGTCCAGACGATCATGCCCTTGCCCCGCGGCTCGATCATGACCGGCCGCTCGCGGCGGTACAGCACCAGCTTCGACAGCCCGACCATCCCGGTCGCGGCCATCGCCTCGCGGATCACGCTGAACGCCTCCTCGCCGACCGGCTCGCTCGGTGCCAGGTAATGCGGCCGGTCGCGCCACACCAAGCCGACCTCGGCGCGCGGGACGAAGCGTTCGATGTCGATCGTCTGGGTGGTCTCCAGGGCGACGGCGGAGAACTCGTCGTCGGTCAGGACGACATAGTCGTCCTCGCCGACCGGATAGCCGCGCGCCTGATCGTCATCGGCCACCGGCTTGCCGGAGACGGAATCGACATACTGGCTGACGACGCGGTTGCCGGTCGCCTCGTTCAGCGTGTGGAAGCGCACCCGCTCCGCCTGGGTGACCGCCGGTGTCATCTCCACCGGACAGGTCACCAGGCTGAGCTTGAGATAGCCGGACCAGAAGCTGCGGGCTGCCATCGGCCGCCTCCGCGACGATTTCCCCTGCCGGAGAAAGCGCCGAGGCCGGCCGGCGGTTCCCTGCCGGCCCGGCTTGGCCTTACTTGGCCGCCGCCTTGCGGCCCCGCTTCGCCGGTACCGGCGGCGGCGCCGGCGGCTCCACCGCGCGGCGGGTGCCGAGGCCGATGCTCTTGGCCAGCGTGCTACGCTGCTTGGCGTAGTTCGGCGCGACCATCGGATAGTCGGCCGCCAGTCCCCAGCGCTCGCGATACTCGTCCGGGCTCATGTTGTAGGCCGCCTGCAGATGCCGCTTCAGCATCTTCAGCTTCTTGCCGTCCTCGAGGCAGACGATGTAGTCGGGCGTTACCGACTTGCGGATCGGCACCGCCGGTTCCGGCCGGGTCTGCACCGGTGTCGACGGCTTGCCCAGTCCGGTCAGCGCGCCATAGACCTGCTCGATCAGCGCCGGCAGGTCGTTCGGGGCGACACTGTTGTGCGAGACATGAGCAGCCACGATCTGAACGGTGTGCTTCCGCAACTCATCTGTCGGCTTCAAATCATCGGCGACGTCCGCACCCATCTAATCTCTCCTGTGAATGGATTCGAAATAGATATCTCATTCCAGCGACAGGTCCAGACTTATTTGTACAAGTCGAGACGATTAACGCTCGAACAGTTTCGTTGAGCACGCAGGTTTCGGCCGGGGAAATGCAAGATCGGGCGCGGCTGGCCGCCCCGATCACGGGGCGGAAATCGAGGGATGCGGCGCCGGGCGGTGGTCCTCCGCATCCGGCGCCGCCGGCCAGGATGTCGCTGCCGGACCGGCAGGACTGCGACGCCATGGCCCGGACGGCCGGGCTGGCCGCAGCCGCAAACCCGGCTAAGATCGTCCCGGCCCGCTCGACACGACAGGATCCGATCCATGGTGCAGCACGGTCGAACCCCAGGCATCCGGCGCAGCGCCGCCCTCGCCGCGGCGGTGCTGCTCGGCCTGTTGTCCGCGGCCCGGGCGGAGCCGGCCTTCACCGATCCCTGGCCCGCGGTCGGCGACGCCGCCGGGCGGATCTTGGCGGTGCCGAGCCACAGCCCCTTCGTGCCGTCCGAGATCGGGCCCGACGCCCCGGCCACCCCGGCGCGCGTCACCTACTACCCGCCCGCCGGCGCCGATGCCGGGCACAAGGCCCCGGCCGTGGTGCTGCTGCACGGCGCCGCCGGCATCGACGAGCATCGCGAGCCGACCTATGCAAGGCAGCTGGCGGCAATGGGCATCGGCGCCGCCGTGGTCGACGTGTTCGGCGCGCGCCGCGACATCGCCACCAGCTTCACCGACCGGGTGATCCAGATCACCGAGACCATGGCCCTGGCCGACGCCTATGCCACCCTGGCCTGGCTGAAGGCGCGGCCGGAGATCGACGGCAGCCGGGTGGCCGTCTGGGGCTTCTCCTACGGCGCCATGGCCAGCATCGTCGCCACCAACGCCGCGATCGCCGACCGCTTCGCGGCGCTGTACCGGCTGGGCGACACCCGCTTCGCCGCCCATGTCGCCTTCTACGGCCCCTGCATCATCGGCTTCGAGGAGCCGCGCACCACCGGCGCGCCGGTGCTGATGGCCTGGGGCGACCGCGACGCCATCATGGACCCGGCGCGCTGCCAGGCCAGCGCGGCCACGCTGCGCCAGGGCGGGTCGCGGGTGCAGACCATCGTCTACCCCGGCGCCGTGCACCAATGGGACGGCAGCCGCCCCGGACCGCGGCCGATCGGCCGGCTGCTGAACGACTGCGACTTCCAGGTCGAGCGCGACCTGACGGTGCGCGACGGCAGTCTCGGCATCGCCATGGGCGGCAGCTTCACCCGCAAGCTGATCCTGGCCAACTGCGTCGGCAGCGAGGGCTATCTGATCGGCCGCGACGACGCCGTGCGCGCCCGGTCGGACCGCGACGTGGCGGCCTTCCTGTCGGCCGCCTTCGGCCTGGCCCAGCGCAGCTGATGTCCACCCTGCACCGGCTGATCGCCGCCCTGGCGCCGCTGGTGCCGGCGCTGCGCGCTTTGGCGCCGCGGCCGGTGACGGCGGCGGAGCGGCTGGCCGCCTTCCCGACCAGCCGCCTGCCGCTGTCGCACCCGGTCGACATCCGCTGGAACGGCCACCAGATCCCCTTCATCGAGGCCGAGACCGATGGCGACCTGGCGGTGGCGCTGGGGCTGGTCCACGCCCATTTGCGCGGCGGCCAGATCGCGCTGATGAAGCGGGTGGCGCAGGGCCGGCTGTCGGAGATCGCCGGGCCGGTGGCGCGCGACATCGACCACGCGCTGCGCATCCTCGACTACGGCCACGCCGCCGACACGGTGATCGACCGCATGCCGGCTGACAGCCGCGCCTTCGCCGAGGCTTTCGTCACCGGCGTCAACGCCTACCACGCGCTGGAGCGGGCGCCGCCGCCGGAATTCGCCCTGCTGGGGCTGCGCCACGAGCCCTACACGCTGCGCGACCTGTGGTCCATCGGCCGGCTGGCCGGCAGCGACATCAATTGGGTGGCCTATTTCGGCCTGCTGCGCGAGCGCGGCACGCCCGGCTTCGCCGAGGCCTGGGCCCGCACCCTGAAGGCCGGCGCCAACGCCGTCACCAGCTTCACCCCCCAATCAGAGGATGGCGGCCGGCAGGCGGCGCTGGCCACCCTGCTGACCGCGACCGGCCGCACCGGCAGCAACAGCGTCGCCGTGGATGCTGCGCACAGCGCCACCGGCGGGGCGATGATCGCCAGCGACCCGCATCTGTCGCTATCGCTGCCGAACCTCTGGTTGATCGCCGGCATGCGCTCGCCCGGCTATCACATGGCCGGGCTGATGGTGCCAGGCCTGCCCTTCGTCGCCGTCGGCCGCAGCCTGCATCTGGCCTGGGGCGGCACCAACATGCGCGCGGCGTCGAGCGACCTGTACGACGTCAGCGCGCTGCCGGACGCGGAGATCCAGACCCGCGAGACGGTGATCCGCACCCGGTTCTGGCGGCGAGCGCGCCGCAAGGTCCGGCGCAGCCGGTTCGGCCCGATCGTCAGCGACGCCAAGGTGGCGCGCAGCCGGCCGGGCGACACCATCGCCCTGCGCTGGATCGGGCATGAGGCGACCGACGAGGTCACCGCCCTGCTGCGCGCCAGCCGCACCACCACGCCGGAGGCGTTCCGCGCCGCCTTCGCCGGCTTCGGCGTCTCGGCCCAGAACATGCTGGTGGCCGGAGCGGACGGGCGGATCGGCCAGATCATGGCCGCGACCCTGCCGGTGCGCAGCCGCTTCCCGCCGGCCGACCCGGTGCTGGATGCCCGCGACCCGGAGACGCATTGGCACGGGCTGGTCGACGCCCCGGACCTGCCCTGGACCGCCGACCCGCCGGACGGCGTGCTGGCCACCGCCAACAACCGGCCGACCGACACCGCCCTGCCCGTCGGCTTCTTCTTCTCCGCCGATGAGCGGGTGCGGCGCCTCTACGCCCTGCTGCGATCCAAGGACCGTCTGACGCCCGAAGACCTGGCGGCGCTGCAGGCCGACACGGTGTCGCCGGACTCTGGCGCCCTGGCCCGGCACCTGGTCGAGGCGATCCGCACAGCCGGGATCGGCGGCGACCAGGCCGGCTTCCTCGACCGGCTGGCCGGCTGGGACGGCGACTACGCCGCCGGATCGGCCGCCGCCCCGGCCTTCGAGGCGCTGCTGCACCATCTGGTGCAGCAGGTCTACGGCGCCGAGACGGCCGAGGCGATGCCGCGGCTGATGGCGCAGTGGAACGCGATCACCGCCTTCCTGGCCGACGACTTGGCGGCGCTGGCGCCGGACCGTCGGCGCCAGGTGCTGGCCGAGGCGGTCGGGCTGGCCGCGATCGACGCCGCACCGATCCCGAGCTGGGGCGAGATGCACCGGATGCGGGTGGCGCATGTCCTGGCCAACCTGCCGGTGCTGGGCCGGTTCTTCGTGTTCGGCGAGTATCCGACCGGCGGATCGCGCGAGACGCCGATGAAGACCGCGCACGGTCTGGTGCGCGGCCGGCACAACGCCAGCTACGGCTCGATGGCCCGGCATGTCGCCGACATGTCCGACCCGGATGCCAGCTGGGTCACGCTGTTCGGCGGCCAGGATGGCTGGCTGGGCAGCGAGGGGCTGACCGACCAGATCCCGCTATGGCGCGAGCGCCGGTCGATCCGCCTGCCGCTGCGGCCGGAGACGGTGGCGCGGGAGTTCCCGACCCTGACGCGCCTGTCCCGGGCATGATCGACGCCACCCCGGCCTTCCGGCTGGCGGCGGCGCTGCGGCGCCGGCGGCTGCGGCGGCTGGACCCGGTGGAGAGCCAGCGCCGTACGCTGCTGCGGCTGCTGCGCCGTGCCGCCGGCACCCGCTTCGGCCGCGACCACGGCTTCGACCGCATCGCCGACGTCGCCGCCTTCCAGGCGGCGGTGCCGCTGCGCCGCTATGAGGAGATGTGGCGCGACTATTGGCAGCCGGCCTTCCCGGTGCTGCAGGACGTGTCCTGGCCCGGCCGGATCCCGTACTTCGGCCTGTCCTCCGGCACCACCAGCGGCACCTCCAAATACGTACCGGTCAGCGACGCCATGCGCCGATCCAACACCCGCGCCGGCTTCGACCTGGCCGCCTGGCATCTCGGCGCCCAGCCGGGCAGCCGGATGTTCGGCGGCCGCAGCCTGATGCTGGGCGGCAGCACCACGCTGACCGAGCATGCCCCCGGCGTCTTCAGCGGCGACCTCAGCGGCATCGCCGCCCGCACCCTGCCGCCCTGGGCCCGGCCCTTCGTCTTCCCGGGGCCAGACCTCGCCCTCCTCACCGACTGGGAGGAGAAGCTGGACCGCATCGCCCGCGGGTCGCTGGAACTGCCGATCCGCAGCGTCTCCGGCACCACCAGCTGGCTGCTGCTCCTGCTGGAGCGGGTGCGCCAGCTGCGCCGCGCCCGCGGCGACGCGCCCGACCCGCCCTATCCGTCGCTCGACCTGCTGGTGCCGGGCGGCGTCGCTTTGGCGCCGTACCGGCCGCGGCTGGAGCGGCTGATCGCCGGCACCGCTGCCGAGATCCGCGAGGCCTATGCCGCCAGCGAAGGCTTCATCGCGATGCAGGACGGCCTGCCGGGAGAAGGGCTGCGGCTGAGCCTCGACCACGGGTTGTTCCTGGAGTTCGTGCCGGTCGAGGAGCTCGGCTCCGCCGCCCCAACCCGGCACTGGATCGCCGACGCCGAGCCGGGGGTGAACTACGCCGTGGTGGTGACCAACTGCGCCGGCCTGTGGGCCTATGTGCTGGGCGACACCGTGCGCCTGGTCGGCCGCCCTCGGGTGCTGATCACCGGCCGCACCAGCTATGGCCTGTCGGCCTTCGGCGAGCACCTGATCGCCGAGGAGGTGGAGCGCGCCGTCGCCGCCGCCGCCGCCGCGATCGACGCCGACATCGCCGATTTCGCGGTGATGGCGGTGTTCCCGGACGACGCCGCGCCGGTCGGCCGCCACCGCTGGTTCGTCGAATTCGCCGTAACGCCCGACGAGGCTGCGGCCGCCCGCTTCGCCGCCACGCTCGATACCCGGCTGTCGGCCCTGAACGACGACTACGCCGCCCACCGCGCCGGCGGCACCGGCATGGGCCCGCCCGAGGTGGTGGCCGTGCCGCCCGGCCGCTTCGCCGCCTGGATGAAGTCCCGCGGCCGGCTGGGCGGTCAGAACAAGGTGCCGCGGCTGGTCGCCGACCCCGGTTTGGCGGCCGAGCTGTCGGCGTTCATGTCGGGCTCATGATGCCCCGCCCTGTCCATCAGCGTGAGGTCGTCGTTGCGCACGGCGTTGACCCGGACCGAGACCGGATAGGCCTCGACCGGCAGGTCGGCGGGCGGTGCCAGCAGGGCCTGCAGCTGCGCCGGCGACGCCGCGGTTTCGCCGAGCCAGGCCGGCCACTGCTCCGGCTCCAGCATCACCGGCATGCGGTGATGGATCGGCCGCAGCCGCTCGATCGCGTCGGCGGTGACGATGGTGAAGCTGCGCACCCACTCCTCCGAGTCCGGATCCTTCCAGCCCTCCCAAAGCCCGGCGAAGAGCATCGGCCGGCCGTCCAGGCGGCGGACGAAGTGCGGCGTGCGGTCCGGCGCCCATTCGTAGAAGCCGTCGGCCGGGACCAGGCAGCGCCGGGCCTGGAACGCCTTGGCGAAGCTGCGCCGCTCGGCCAGGGTTTCCGACCGGGCGTTGATCAGCTTGGCGCCGCCCTTCAGGTCCTTCTCCCAGCTCGGCACCAGGCCCCAGCGCAGCAGGTCGATCGCCCGCCGCCCGGTCTTGGCATTGAACCGGACCACGGCGAGATCCTGGGTCGGCGCCGCGTTGTAGCGGGCCGGGATGTTCGGGATCGGGCCTTCGGCGCCGACGATCGTGGTCAGCTCCTCCGGCGGCAGCTTCTGGACGAATCGTCCGCACATGGTCTCAGGCCGGCATCGGCAGGATGTACGGACCGAGCAGCAAGAATAGCAACGTCGACAACACCACGAGCGTCACCAGCGTCAGGCCGAAATGAGCGCCGCGCTGCTCCTGCGGCACGCGCAGCACCAAGCCAATGCCGCGATAGAGGATCGCGAAGGAGTAGCCGATGGAAAGCAGGATGAACACCATCGCCGCCGGAACCGACAGAATCAGCTGGACGCCCGGCGCCAGCATCCCCGCGACATAGAACGGCGTCATTGCCAACGCCACCAGGACGAAGGCGGCATCGAAGCTCGAATTGGCGCCGAACATGCCGGCGTAGAACCGGACCACGGCGGCCATGATGAACAGCCCGACGAGGTTGACCACCACCCGGGCCGCCAAGGCCAGGACGAGAAGACCGGCACCCGGCCCGCCCTCAACGGCGGAGACGAGCAGAAGCAACAGCGGCAGCGCGATGATCGACGTCAGGATCAGCACCGGCAGCACATGCTCGCGCACCACGATGCGCCAGCCCGGCGCCGGCACCCCATGGGCGGCCAGCGTGGCATCGGGCTCGAACAGCATGCCGCGCACGCGGCCCACCACAGCGGCGAGATCCAAAACCCGTCTCCAGCACATCGTCGCGGTCCAACAGGACCGTCCCCCTATGCGAGGGGATATGGCCCTGCCCCCGGAGCGCATGCAACCCCGCGCCTTGCAAGGCCGGGCCGCGCATGCCATGCCTGCCACGATGAAGCGGCAGATGCGACGGAGCAAGCCCGCGGCCCCCGGGTCGCGGCGGGAGATCGAGTTGGTGGTCGACCGCCTGGGCGGCGGCGGCGACGGCATCGGCACGGTCGACGACCTTCGCGTCTACGTGCCCTTCGCCGCGCCGGGCGACCGGGTGCGCGCCCGGCTGGGCCGGCCGGAGGGCCAGGCCTATCGCGGCGAGTTCATCGAGCTGGTGCAGCCCGGCCCGAATCACCGCGAGCCGCCCTGCCCGCATTTCGGCCCCTGCGGCGGCTGCCAGGTGCAGCATCTGGCGCCGCCGGTCTACACCGAGTGGAAGCACGGCCTGCTGGCCGGCGCCCTGGCCCGCGCCGGGCTGGAGACCGAGGTGGCGGCGCTGGTCGAGACCCCGCCGCGCAGCCGCCGCCGGGCCAGCCTGGCGGCCCGGCACGGCCGGTCCGGCGTGTTCCTGGGCTTCAACGAGGCGGGGTCGAGCCGCATCGTCGACCTGACCGACTGCGTGGTGCTGCGGCCGGAGATCACGGCCCTGCTGCCGCCGCTGCGCGCGGTCCTGGCCACGATCCTGCCCGAGAACGGCGGTGCCGACCTCGCCGTCACCCTGCTGGACGACGGCATCGACCTGGTGGTCGTGGCCGAGGCGGGCCTCGACCTGAAGCGGCGGGAGACGCTGGCCGAGTTCGCGGCGGCGCAGGACCTGGCGCGGCTGTCCTGGCGCGGCCCCGGCGGCTTCATCGACCCGGTGGCGCATCGCCGGGCCGGGGTGGTGCATTTCGGCGAGGTGCCGGTGGCGGTGCCGCCCGGCGGCTTCCTGCAGGCCAGCGTCGAGGGCGAGGCGGCGCTGACCCGGCTGGTGCGCGAGGGCGTCGGCCCGGCCAAGCGGATCGCCGACCTGTTCTGCGGCGCCGGCACCTTCGCCCTGCCGATGGCGCGCGGCGCCCAGGTGACCGCGATCGACGGCGAGGGTGCCGCGGTCGAGGCGCTGGCCATCGCCGCCCGGCGCGGCGGCCGGGGCGAGCGGATCACGGCGCAGCGCCGCGACCTGTTCCGCCAGCCGCTGACCGCGGCGGAGCTGCGCGGCTTCGACGCCGTGGTGTTCGACCCGCCGCGGGCCGGCGCGCGCGACCAGGCCGAGGCCCTGGCGGCCTCGACCGTGCCGGTGGTGGTCGCGGTCTCCTGCAACCCGTCCAGCCTGGCGCGCGACGCCCGGACCCTGGTCGATGGCGGCTACCGGCTGGAGCGGGCGACGCCGGTCGACCAGTTCCTGTGGTCGCCGCACCTGGAGGCGGTGGCGGTGTTCAGGCGCTGATCAGCCGATCAAGTTGCGCAGCGGCACCAGGGGGCGCGGGCCGACATGGCCGATCACCTCGGCGGCGGCGATGCTGCCGATGCGGCCGCTCTCGGCCAGGCCGAGCCCGCGGGTGAAGCCGTAGAGGAAGCCGGAGGCGTAGAGGTCGCCGGCGCCGGTGGTGTCGACCAGCTGGACCAGCGGCGCGGCCTCGACCAGCACGGTCTCGCCGTCGGTCACGATCACCGAGCCCTTCTCGCTGCGGGTGATCGCCGCGACCTCGCAGCGGCCGCGCACCGCGGCGACGGCGGTGTCGAAATCGTCGACCTGGTACAGCGCCTTGATCTCCGCCTCATTGGCGAACAGCAGGTCGACATGGCTGTCGATCAGCGACAGGAAGCTGTCGCGGTGCCGCTCGACGCAGAAGCTGTCCGACAGGGTCAGCGACACCTTGCGACCGGCGGCATGCGCCACCCGGGCGGCCTTGATGAAGGCCTCCTTCGCCGTCGGCCGGTCCCACAGATAGCCTTCGAGATAGGTCACCTGCGAGCCGGAGATCACCGCCTCGTCGACATCGTCGGGCGTCAGCTCGACGCAGGCGCCGAGATAGGTGTTCATCGTCCGCTGCGCGTCCGGCGTGACGATGATCAGGCTGCGCGCGGTCGGCGGCGTGCCCGGCACCGACGGATCCAGCGGCCGGGAGTCGAAGTCGACGCCGACGGCGCGGATGTCGTGGCGGTAGACGGCGCCGAGCTGGTCGCCCGTCACCTTGCCGATGAAGGCGGCCTTGCCGCCGAGCGAGGCCAGCCCCGCTGCGGTGTTGCCGGCGGAGCCGCCCGAGGCCTCGAGCCCCGGCCCCATGGCGGCGTAGAGCGCCTCGGCCCGTTCCGCGTCGATCAACGTCATCGCCCCCTTCACCAGGCCGTGCCGGGTGATGAAGGCTTCGTCGTTCTTGGTGATGACATCGACGATGGCGTTGCCGATGCAGGTGGCGTCGTAGCGGGCGCTCATGGGTCTCGCTGATTGCGGCCAGGGATGCGACCCGCGAGGGGTCCCTGACCCTCTAGGCTGCGGCCGCCGCCGAGTCAACCGGTGCCGGATCGCGCGCCGGCGCGGCGGGGTGGGGCAGGCGGTAGCGCTCGGCGATCCGGTCGATCCACAGCCCAGGCGTGCCGTGCGGCCGCTCGTGCGGGGCGAAGGGGGTGATCACGGCGTCGAGCCGGGCCATCGCCGACGTGACCTCCGCCGCCTCAGCCGCGGTCAGGGCCGGCTTGGCGCCCTCCTCCGTCAGGGCGCGGATGCGGCTGCGCTCGACCAGCTTGGTCACCAGGTGGCGGCTGTCGAAGCGGCGCAGGCAGACCGCATAGGCGCCGCCGAGCCAGTTCTCCTCCCAGATCTCGTCGAGGGCCTTGGCCAAGGCGGGCTCGTCGATCGCGCCCATGGCGTCGAACAGCTCGGTCCAGCCATAGGCGCGGCCTTCGGAGGCGAGCAGGGCCCGGCGGAAATCGGCCGCGAAGTCCTGCCGCAGCCGGTCCGCCAGCGCGGGCAGCGGCAGCGTCGACTCGGCGGCGCGGCGGGCCCAGGGCAGCACCGCGCCGCCGAACCATTCCTCCGGCTGCGGCGCCGGGGTCTCGCTGCGGATCGCGCTGCGCACGGTCAGCGATGGGTCGAGTACATAGGTCGGCCCCGGCAGGCAGCGGGCGGCGATCAGCTCGCGCAACCGGTCCTCGGTCAGCCCGGCGGCCTGCGCCAGCGCCGGCGGCGTCAGGCAATGGCGGCGGACATAGTCGAGAATCGCGAAGGTGTCGGTCATGGTCGGCTCTCCAGGTTGGTCGTCCCCACTCCACATCCGCACCCGGCCCTTGACCAGCGAAGATAAATCGATCATCATCGAAGTATGAAGGAAGGTCTTGATCTGGCGAGCTTATCGTCCCTGATCGGCGACCCAAGCCGGGCGTTGATCCTGTCGGCGCTGTTCGGCGGCGAGGCGCTGCCGGCGGGCGAGCTGGCCTTCCGCGCCCGGGTCACGCCGCAGACCGCCTCGAGCCATCTGGCCAAGCTGACCGAGGCCGGGCTGGTCACGGTCGAGCGCATGGGGCGGCACCGCTACTACCGGCTGTCGGGGCCGGAGATCGGCTCTCTCCTGGAGAAGATGATGACGGTCGCATGGGCCCCGGCGGTCGAGCGGTCGCGGGTGCCGGCGCCGCTGCGCGACGGGCGCATGTGCTACGACCATCTCGCCGGCCGGCTGGGCGTGGCGATGACCGATGCGATGGTGGCGCAGGGCGTGCTGGCGCGGGGCGACGATGCCTTCGCCCTGACCGAGGCCGGAACGGCCTGGCTGGCGACGCTGGGCATCGACGCGGCGGCGCTGCGCGACGGCCGCCGGTCCTTCGCCCGGCACTGCATCGACTGGAGCGAACGCCGGCCGCATCTGGCCGGCGCGCTGGGCGCCGCCATCGCCGAACGCTTCGTCGACCGCGGCTGGATCCGGCGCGACCGCGACAGCCGCGCCGTGGCCCTGACCGAGGACGGCCGCGCCGCGCTGGCCCGGATTTTCGGGCCGGAGGTGCTGGCGGAGGCGACCGCCTGACCCGGGCCGAACGCCCCCGGCCGTGACCGGGGGCTCCGTCAGCGGCGGCCGGCCGACCGCCAGCCGAAGGGGCCGAAACCGTCCCTGGCCAGGGACCATCTGAGGAAGGCGACGATGTCCCCCATGACCTCGTTCGTCGTCCAGGGCAGCCCTGCGACCGGATCGCCGATGAACGACAGGTCGCCATGCCGGGCGCCTGCGAGAACCAGGCGGGTGCTGCGGAGTCCGGCCGCCCGCAGTGCCTGGTGCAGGATCAGCGTCTGGCTGGGCGATATCAGATTGTCCGCGCTGCCATGCAGCAGCAGGAAGGCCGGGTCGCCGAAGCTGGCATAGGTCAGGGGATTGGCCGTCGTGGCCGCCGTCGGGTCCCCCTGCAGGCTCTGCGTGCTGGAGCTGCCATTGACGTACAGGGCGATCGGGATGCCCGGCGACGCATAGTATTGCCGGGTGGCGAGATCGAAGTCGGCGGCGATCCGCGCCATGTTGGAGGAGCCGAACTTGTCGACCACCGCCTGGACCCGGCTGCTCTGGTCGAGATTGCCGCCCTGCTCGAACTGCGGCTGGCCGTTGGTGACCCCGGCCATGGCGACGAGGTAGCCGCCGGCCGATTCGCCCCACAGCCCGACCCGGCCGGGATCGATCCCGTATTCGCCGGCATGGGCGCGCAGATAGCGCACGGCCGCCTTCACATCCGCGACAGTGTCGCGATAGGTGGCCCCGTCCAGCAGGATCCGGTACTGGATGCTGGCGACGACGAAGCCGGCTTCGGCGACGAAGCTGCGCTGGTCGAGCGCGGCCTCCTTCGTCGACTGGACGAAGCCGCCCCCCGACACGTAGATGACCAGCGGCTTCCGCCCCGGATATCGCGGCGTGAGGATGTCCATCGCCAGGGCCTTTGCCACGCCGCTCGGCAGGGTCGGCCGGCTGTAGACCACGCCCGCCCTGGCATCGACCGCGACCCGGCCGCAGCGGATCTGGTCGTCGACATCCGGCGTCAGCACGATGCTGGTGGACGTGTCAGACGGCGCGACCGTGGAGGACAGGATGACCGCGCCGGGCGGCGCAGGGGTGACCGGCGGGTTGGCAGGGCAGGCCGACAGCGCAGGCCCGGCGGCGGCTGGGCCTCCCAGCGACAGGGACAACGCAACCATCAGCGTCGCCAGGACGGCGACCCGGCAGGTGGACATGGCTTCCCTCCGTCGGGCCGGGTCGGGGCTCGTTTCCGTCCGGCCGCCGCGGGACGCGGCGCCGTCAGCCACAGCCGCCCGCCCCGGCCCTGGCGGCGGCTCTGGTCCGCCGATGGTGGGGCGGCCGACCGGGCTTCGCCAATTCAAGGTCGAGCGCCTATTGATGGCGTCCGCAAATCAATGCGCCGGTTCCGGCGTCGCGGTAGATTGGCGCCCCGTTACACGCAGGGACCGCCGCCGATGCCCGAGGACGCCAGCCCCCTGACCGGCGGATGCGGCTGCGGCGCCGTGCGCTACGCCGTGTCGGGCGCGCCGCGATGGGCCGCCGCCTGCCATTGCCGCGACTGCCGGCACGCCACCGGCGCGCCCTATTCCGTCTATGCCGGCTTCGAGCGCGCGCAGGTGAACTGGAGCGGCGAGGCCCCGCGGCGCTTCCAATCCTCGCCCGGCGCCGAGCGCTGCTTCTGCGGCCGCTGCGGCACGCCGCTGGCCTATGAGGGCGCGCGCTGGCCGGACGAGGTGCATCTGCTGGTGACGACGCTCGACGATCCCGGCGCCCTGCCGCCGCGGGGCCATGTCTATGTCGGCCAGAAGCTGCCCTGGGTGCGCCTCGCCGACGGCCTGCCGCGCTACCGCACCACCGCCGGCGAGGGCGGCCCGATGACGGAGGACGAGTAGCCCTTGCGCGGCGTCCCCTGCCGCCCCAGGTGAACGGCCGCGACATCAACCGCACCGAGTCCGATGCCGAACGCCCTCCGCCTCGCCCTGCAGCAGATCACGTCCGACCCGGCGATCCGTCGGGTGCTGTGGGTCAGCTTCGCCGCCACCATCGCCCTGGTCCTGACCCTGCCGGCCCTCGCCGGCTGGGGCCTGTCCTTCGTCGACATCGCCAACTGGTCCTGGGTCGACACCACCCTCGACCTGCTGGGCGGCGTCGCCGTGCTGGCGCTCGGCATCCTGCTGTTCCCCGCCATCGTCGGCCTGGTGGCCGGGCTGTTCCTCGACGATGTCGCCGAGGCGGTGGAGGCCCGCCACTACCCCGCCCTGCCGCCGCCGCGGCGGCAGCGGATCGGCGAGATCGTGTGGGGCTCCGCCCGCTTCTTCCTGGCGCTGGTCGCGTTCAACCTGGTCGCGGTCGGCATCGTGCTGGTGGTGCCGGGCGTCAACCTGCTCGTGTTCTGGCTGGTGAACGGCTACCTGCTGGGCCGCGAATATTTCGGGCTGGTGGCGGCGCGGCGGATCGAGCCGGCGGCGGCGCGGGCGCTGTGGCGCGAGCGCCAGGGCCGCTTCATCGTCGCCGGCCTGGTGCTGGCTGCGATCCTGCTGATTCCGGTGGTCAACCTGGTGGTGCCGGTGCTGGGCGCAGCCTTCATGACCCATGTCTTCCACCGCGCCGCCAGCGCCGCCGGCCGGGTCCCGGCGGGACGGGCGGTCGGATAATTCATTTGACCGAAATGCGGCATGATGGCTCCTGTGCCGGGAACGGGGCTGGCCGCCACGGGTTGATCAGCGGATAAGCATCCAGCTACAGTCCCGACCCCATCGCCCGATGGGGCATCCAGCCCGGAACCACAACAAGCAGGGGGAGACCCGCGTGTTTCGTCGACGCAACCCCGCTGGCGGAGGATCGGATGGCGGCGCCGAGCGGCAAGGCTATCCTGCCGCCACGGACACGTCCTTAGTTCGGCCCACCGCCCCGACCGCGCCTCAAGGAGAGCCCATGTCGTCCATCGCCAAGCCCGCCACCGGCTACAAGACCGAGCTGCCGCGCCGGGTCCACCTTCCCGCCACCGCGGCGATCGGCGCCGTCCGCCGCCCGGCGGACTC